>JABDLO010000507.1 GCA_013002995.1 Saprospiraceae bacterium
GATCAACTTTGGTCGAAGTACCCTTTCAGCAGGTATCCAGGGAGGATATTTGAATTATAGTTATAATTATGGTGACCTGAATCTTGATGTTCTGGATGATCCTGTATTTAATCCCCTGAACGAGACAGTCAGTCAACCAAATTTTGGTTTTGGACTTTGGTATTTTACTGATGATTACTATTTGGGATTCTCTGTTCCCAGGATACTTCAGGTCGATGTGGATACTGATGGAGGTGATCCTAGCAGCAGGTACAGTCGACACTATTATGTAAGTGCCGGCGGTATGATTACACTGAACCCAACTCTTAAGCTGAAGCCATACACGCTCGTTCGTCTGGTTGATGGGATTCCTGGAAGTATAGATATCGGAGCGAACTTACTAATTCGAGAATTGATCTGGGCCGGTGCCTTATATCGTGATTTTGGTGCTATTGCTCTGATGGGACAAATTGAACTTAATGACCAACTCAGATTGGGTTACTCCCTGGAACTGGCTACCAATGAGATCACCACTCAATCAGCAGGTACACATGAGATAATGCTCACATTTGATCTCGCGGTATTCTCGCAACAAGTTCTGAAAAGAAGATACTTCTAGTTTCCGGACAACTCTGACAAAAATCATAATCATCCAGTACCGATAATTGCGTATTTAGGGTCATTTTTGCATTGTACCTATGATTAAAATGAATGAGTAATTCACTCTACGTAGCAACCTCGGAGCCCCAATCAGGTAAATCCCTAGTTACATTGGGTCTAATTGATCTGGCATTGAGGCGAACCAATAAGGTTGGGATATTTAGACCAATTATTCACAGTAAAGGCGTTATTGGAGATCGAGATGACCACCTGGATCTTCTACTTTCAAAATTTAATCTGGATCTGGAATTCGATGAGTGCTATGCATTTACCCGCGATGAAGCAAGTGATCTGGTCGGACATGGGAAGACGGATAGAATTGTTGAAAAGGTGATCTCAAAGTTTAAGAAACTTGAGAAAAGATTTGATTTTATACTTATTGAAGGTACTGATTTTCTTGGGGAATCGTCGGTTTTTGAATTTGACTTAAACGCGGTTATCGCTAAAAACCTGGGCACACCGGTATTACTTGTTGAAAGTGGCGATGGGGAGACCCTGGCTGAGACCAAGAGAAATCTCAATTTGGCAGTGGATTCATTTCTATCGAAAGAATGCCATGTCCTTGGCGTTATTATGAATAGAATGCCTGAGGAAAATATGGCTGATGGATATGATTATTTAAAAAAGGATTTGCCTTCCGATGTTTTATTATCCCTGGTTCCTGAGAGTCAGATTCTCAAAAGTCCAACGATTGGAGAAATCGCATATCATCTGAATGCAGAGATTTTATATGGGAAGGATAAATTACAGGATCTTGTCTATGGTTACACAGTGGCGGCCATGCATATCCCAAATTTTCTCGATAAATTCAAAGAGAAGTTTTTAATTATTACACCAGGTGACCGCCATGATATTATAATGGCCACCTTGATGGCTCATTTTTCTCTTCAACATCCCAATATTACAGGAATTGTCTTGACGGGTGGATTTAAACCACCTTCTTCTGTTGCTAAAATACTGGATGGATTATCTGATATTGTTCCTATTCTCTCGGTAAAGGATAATACATTTCAGACAGCTATGAAAGCGAATGATATCCCAACAAAACTGAATATAGATAATAACAGAAAGATCAATCTTAGCTTGGAAACATTTGAAAAGTATGTGGATGCATCAGCCATTGCAAAGAACGTTTTCAGTTTCCAACCAAAGGGGATGACTCCTAAAATGTTCAATTACATCTTGGTACAAAAGGCCAAATCAAAAAAAATGCATATTGTTTTGCCTGAGGGCCAGGATGAACGGATATTAAAGGCAGCGGACCTGCTTCTATCCAGGGGAATTGTAAAATTGACTTTATTGGGAAAAGAGGAAGAAATCCAAAATGAGATTGGACGACTTGGGTTGAATTTTGAAGGCAAGGAAATTGAATTTATAACTCCTAATCGTAGCAATAGTTTTATATCGTATGTAGAAACACTTTATGAGCTAAGGCAACATAAGGGGGTCAATCTGGAAATAGCGGGTGACTTGATGAGTGATGTTTCCTACTATGGAACAATGATGGTCTATAAAGGGGATGCAGATGGAATGGTTTCAGGAGCGGCACATACCACACAGCATACCATTAGACCTGCTCTTCAATTTGTTAAGACCAAACCAGGCGTTTCAGTGGTCTCATCGGTATTCTTTATGTGTCTCGACGATAGAGTTCTCGTTTATGGGGATTGTGCTGTAAATCCGAACCCTAATTCTGAGCAACTTTCGGAGATTGCTATTTCGTCTGCAGAAACGTCTAAGGAGTTTGGTATTGAACCACGATTGGCTATGTTATCCTATTCCTCAGGATCTTCGGGAAAAGGAGAAGAAGTTGAGAAAGTACGGAAAGCAACTGAGATTGTAAAAGAAAAACTACCACAGGTTAAAATCGAAGGGCCGATTCAGTATGATGCTGCGGTTGACTTAGCTGTTGGTTCAAAGAAAATGCCCGGATCGGAGGTAGCAGGACGAGCTACTGTTTTGATTTTTCCAGATCTCAATACAGGTAATAATACCTATAAGGCAGTTCAAAGAGAAACTGGGGCGATTGCTATTGGTCCCATACTTCAGGGCCTAAACAAACCGGTAAATGATCTGAGTCGAGGCTGTACCGTTGAAGACATTGTAAATACTGTAATTATTACAGCGATTCAGGCCCAATCAAGTAATTAGTATATATATGAAAATTCTAGTTCTAAACGCAGGGAGTTCTTCTCTCAAGTATTCGGTTTATGAAAATGAAGAGCTTATCTTACTTGCTAAGGGAGTAGTCGAAAAAATAGGTGACTCCAACGGAAAAATAGGTCATAAGTATCTTAGAAATGGAACCCAGAATGAATGGGTAGTTGAAGAGAATATTGGTGACCATTATCAGGCGTTACAGACAGTTGTTTCCCTGCTGAAAAGTGAAAACCATGGGGTCATTAAAGATATAAAGGAAATAGCATTTGTAGGTCACAGAGTAGTACATGGCGGAGAATTCTTCAGTTCATCACATCTAATCGATGAAAACCTGAAACAGAAAGTCAAAGAACTAATTCCTCTGGCACCACTCCATAATCCTCCAAATCTCCTCGGTATCGAGGTTAGTCAGGAAATATTTCCGGACTCTATACAAGTGGCTGTTTTCGACACTGCCTTTCATCAGACAATTCCGGAATACACATTTAGATACGCTGTTCCCGACAAATACTACAAAGACTTCGGAATTAGATTATACGGTATGCATGGAACCTCCCATCGATATGTTACCGAGGAGACTGCAAAATATTTAGGAAAGTCTAAAAATGATATAAATCTTATAACCATTCACCTGGGAAATGGCTGTAGTATCAGCGCCATAAAAGAGGGTAAATGTATCGATACTTCCCTTGGATTTAGCCCATTGCCCGGTCTTGTAATGGGAACTCGTAGTGGCGATATAGATCCTTCAATAATCTTTCACCTGATCAGACAACACCGATTTTCTTATCAAGAAGTGGAAATAGCACTAAACAAAGAAAGTGGATTAAAGGGATTGACAGGCCTCACAGATTTGCGTGACATCCATAAAAAACGTAAGGAAGGAGATAAGAGCGCCGTCCTTGCTCTTGAGATATACTGTTATAGAATTAAAAAATATATAGGAGCCTATTTAGCGGCTATTGGTGCTTTAGATGCTATTGTATTTACCGCAGGGGTTGGTGAGAATGATGAATATGTTCGAGCAAATACATTAAAAGGACTAGGCCATTTAGGGATTACCGTGGATTCTGACAAAAATGAAAGATCAGGATCCGGAATTAGAGAAATTCATCAGCCTGGAAGTAATATAAAGCTTCTGGTTGTTCCAACAGATGAGGAAAAACAAATAGCTTTATCAACCCTAAAGTTTCACAATCAGAATTAGGGGATGTAGATTTTTGCAATTCTACCATTGGCTCCCGATAGCCATCCGGATTTTTGTCCTTTCCCAAAGCTCACAGAGTGAAATCCATCATTAGAAAGTATAGACCAATGTTTTCCTGAATCGAAAGAAATATCTGTACCTCCCGGACCTGTACATATGGCAATGGCAGTATCTGGAACGTATGCGACACCAGATCTATATCCCAATGGAGGTTTATCAAGGCAAATTCTCCACTTCCCTTGTTCATCCAGATATGCAGCATTTTTATTCATGCCATTTTGATCGCTAAAATCTCCTCCAACCATTAATGCTGCTTCTAATGTTGTGGCAATAGAAAATATACCTGAGGTGGGTTTGGAACTTTCAAGTGGTGCTTGGATCCATTTCCAGGATCTCCCCTGATCATCTGAAGTTATAAGCCTGCCTTCGGTAGTACCTATCATAATTTGTCCTGATGAGTTGATGATCATATTTGTACCACTGGCAGCAAAGCCCCCTTCTTCTTCCAAAGCCTTCGGTGCAGTTTTCAATTTCGACCAGGACCTGCCTCCATCATCTGTGTGAAGCATAAAGAATTTTCCATCTATAGCATCTCCGAATATGACACCCTTATTCCCATCCCAGAAGTCCATTGCATCCAGGAACACTTTTTCATCCTGATTTTCATAGACTAATTCCCAATTGTCGCCTGCATTACCTGTTATGAAAATTAAGGCTGGATGTCCTGCACTAACAACAATCGCTCTGTTTGCATCGAAGGCATGGATATCCCGAAAATCTACAGAATCTACTATTGAGCCATGTTTCCAACTTTTACCACCATCAATGGATCTTAAAAATGTTCCTTGGGATCCGCTGACCCAAACCGTAGATTCAGATAGAGAATGAAGCCCTCTGAGACTGGCTTCTGAGGGTGACTGAACCAGTTTAATAAAAGGAGTATTTTCCTGATTCTGACCAAAGGATTTCAAGATTAAAAAAAATACAAATAGTAGGATCAATTTAGTCTTCATCATCTTCATCGAAAAGGAATTCATTATAAGCAGATTTTAGTTCTCTAAGTGCATGATGGTCTCCAGTTTTTTCAGCGATGATTATTCCTTTTTTAAAAATCTGTTCCGCACGGTCTGATTCTCCTAGTTCTGCATACAGTTTGGCGGCATGGTAATATGTGCCCACATATTCCTCATGTTCTTCCAAAAGAACCTCAAAGTATCTCTTTGCTTTACCGATATCTTCATTAATCCATTCCATAGCGATAGCATATTTAAGGAATGGGTCATTCGGTTCTTTTTTTAAGAATTTTTCAAGTTGCTTTAGCCGTTCAATATTCAATTCAAGAGAGGTTATTTTTTATATTATATTGGTTATTTTCGCTCAAGCAAAAGTAATCATATCTTAATTCGAAAAATGAAAATTCTAGTTTGTATTACACATGTTCCAGACACGACTTCGAGAATAGCCTTTACTGATGGTGACACCAAGTTTGATTCGAATGGCGTACAATACATAATTGGGGCATATGACGATTATGCCATTGCCAGGGCTGTGGAATTAAAGGAGTCAATGGGAGCAGAGGTTACCGTGATCAACGTTGGAGGTCCTGAAAGTGATCCTACCATTCGGAAAGCATTAGCTATTGGAGCAGATAACGCGATACGGGTGAATGCCGAACCTATTGA
>JABDLO010000518.1 GCA_013002995.1 Saprospiraceae bacterium
AGGTTCAATTCCCTTCATTGGCTCAAAAAATATTAAGTGTTGAAGTACACTTGTTTACATGACCTCTAGATATAGGTTGTGTTTTAAAATTGTAAATGTTACGTTTTTTTATATTATAAATTTCGAAAATAATTACTGATGGCTAAAGAAACTTTTCAAAGGACCAAACCGCACGTAAATATTGGTACCATTGGTCACGTTGACCACGGTAAAACAACCCTTACTGCTGCGATTACTTACGTTCTTGCAGATGAAGGAACCGCTCAAAAAATGGATTATGATGCCATTGATGCCGCTCCTGAAGAAAAAGAAAGAGGTATTACAATTAATACAGCTCACGTTGAGTACGAGACTGCAAATAGACATTATGCTCACGTTGACTGTCCAGGTCACGCAGACTATGTGAAAAACATGGTTACGGGAGCTGCTCAAATGGATGGTGCTATTCTTGTTGTAGCTGCTACTGATGGACCTATGCCTCAGACTAGAGAACACATCCTCTTATGTAGACAGGTTGGTGTTCCTAAAATCGTTGTATTTATGAATAAAGTTGACCTGGTTGACGATGAAGAAATGCTCGAGCTTGTAGAAATGGAGGTAAGAGAACTTCTTGATCAGTACGAGTTTGACGGTGACAATGCTCAGGTTGTACAAGGTTCAGCTTTAAAAGCTCTTGAAGGTGATGCTGATGGTGTACAAGCTATTAAAGATTTGATGGCCGCTGTAGATTCTGATATTCCAGAACCAACAAGAGAAGTAGATAAGCCTTTCTTGATGCCTGTTGAAGATGTATTCTCTATCACTGGTAGAGGAACAGTTGCTACAGGAAGAATTGAAAGAGGTGTAATCAACACTTCTGAGGCTGTAGAAATCCTCGGTATGATGGATCCAGGTTCTAAACCACTAACTTCTGTTGTAACTGGAGTTGAGATGTTTAGAAAGATCCTTGAAAGAGGAGAAGCAGGTGATAATGCAGGTCTTCTTTTAAGAGGTATCGATAAGAATGATATCAAAAGAGGAATGGTAATCTGTAAGCCTGGTTCTGTAACGCCACACATGCACTTTAAGTGTGAGGTTTACGTTCTTGGAAAAGATGAAGGTGGAAGACACACACCATTCTTTAACGGTTACAGACCTCAGTTCTACTTCAGAACTACCGATGTAACAGGTGATGTTTCACTTCCAGCTGGAGTTGAAATGGTAATGCCTGGTGATAATGTTTCTCTTGAAGTAAAACTCATCAACCCGATCGCGATGGAGAAAGGTTTGAGATTTGCGATCAGAGAAGGTGGAAGAACGGTAGGTGCAGGTCAGGTTACTGAAATCCTTGACTAATCAGGCGTCCTGAAAAGTTCAGAATGCCTCAATAATATAAAATTAAGCACCCTTTAATGGGGTGCTTAATTTTTCAGTTTGATGACCATTTAAAAATAATGAAGTCATCCAACTAGTTGCAGGTCTGGATTGTAAAT
This sequence comes from Saprospiraceae bacterium, assembly GCA_013002995.1. GTDB lineage: Bacteria > Bacteroidota > Bacteroidia > Chitinophagales > Saprospiraceae > JABDLO01. The sequence goes on from JABDLO010000518.1 coordinate 1,473, forward strand.
CTGCAAACAATAAAGAATAGAGCTTAAGATGTTAAGCTTTTGAAAATTATACAGGGGAGTAGCTCAATTGGTATCCCGCTTCAGCGGGACAGGGAGCGACAGTCGCTCAACCAATTGTAAAGGGTTTCAATAATTTGGATTAGAACCTGATTACTTACTTGATAAAATTTATACAGGGGAGTAGCTCAATTGGTAGAGCGACGGTCTCCAAAACCGTAGGCTGCGGGTTCGATTCCTGTCTCCCCTGCAACTACATTTGGGAAGAAGTGATTCTTGTTGGACGAAATGATTGAGATAAAATGTACTTCCCGATGCAATCTGTAAAGAACAGGTTGCCTTAATGAATTAAAATATAAATGACTAGCTAATGGAAAGCTTAATATTGTACGTCAAGGAAAGCTATAATGAATTGGTACATAAAGTATCATGGCCTACTTGGCCAAATCTGCTTCAGAGTACAGTTGTTGTTCTTGTAGCATCAGCAATTATCGCCTTGATCATATTAGTGATGGATTTGATCTCTAAGAATGTGTTGACCACAATATATAGTATTTAATTATTTAAAGTCACTCCAATGTCAGAAGATAAGAGATGGTATTCGCTCCGAGTAATTAGTGGAAAGGAGAAGAAAATCAAGGAACGAATAGAGCTCGAGATTCAGAGAAGCAATTGGGGAGATATTGTCACCCAGGTATTGGTTCCTTCTGAAAAGGTATATAAGATCAGGAATGGTAAGAAGGTAATTATGGAACGTAATATATTACCTGGTTATATACTAATAGAGGCAGATTCAAAAAGGCTTAGAGGAGAAATTGTTCAATCAATATCAAGCATACAGAATGTGATACACTTTTTAGGAAGGAATCATCCCATTCCTATGTTGCAATCAGAAGCTAATAGAATGCTTGGTAAAGTGGATGAGTCACAGGAAGTTTCAGAAGCATTGTTAGAACCTTTCATTGTTGGTGAAACGGTGAAAATTAACGATGGTCCTTTTAAGGATTTCGTTGGAGATATAATTGAAGTAAACGAAGAAAAGAAGAAAATAAAAGTAGTTGTTAAGATCTTCGGTCGTGGAACGGAAGTGGAACTTAACTTCTTACAAGTTGATAAACAGACATAATTTTTTAATAGATATTGATCGGCTTTAGCTCTTTCAATAGAGGCTTCCCTAAAGTTAGCTCACATTAAAAACTGATATTTAAAATGGCAAAAGAAGTAGAAGGCTTTGTAAAATTGCAGGTAAGAGGTGGACAAGCTAATCCATCTCCCCCCGTAGGTCCAGCTCTTGGTGCTAAAGGGGTAAACATCATGGAGTTTTGCAAACGATTTAATGCTAAAACTCAGGAATCACCTGGTAAGCTTCTTCCTGTTGTAATTACAGTTTATAAGGATAAGTCATTTGACTTTATCGTTAAAACTGCTCCTGCAGCAGTTCAATTATTGGAAAAAGCTAAACTTAAGAAAGGATCGCCTGAATCTAACAGACAAAAGGTTGGATCTGTAACATGGGATCAGGTTAAGGCCATCGCTGAAGATAAGATGGAAGATCTTAATGCTTTTAAGATTGAATCTGCCATGAAAATGGTTGCAGGTACAGCAAGAAGTATGGGGTTAAATGTAAAAGGAAAAGCCCCTTGGGATTCTGAGTAATCTTAATAATTATTTATTCATCGAGGCAGTCAGGCTATTTTGACGTTATGACCTCACAATTATTCAACAAATGGCAAAAATTGGAAAAAAAAGAAGGGCCGCTAATGATAAAGTAGATGCCAACAAGCTCTACTCTGTCGAAGAAGCAATGAGCCTTGTCAAAGAGGTAAACACCACAAAATTTGATGCCTCTGTAGACCTTCACATCAGATTGGGAGTTGATCCCAGAAAAGCAGACCAGGCCATCAGAGGTACCGTTACCCTTCCTAATGGAACTGGAAAAAGTAAAACCGTACTTGTGCTTTGTACTCCTGAAAAAGAGGAAGAAGCTAAAGCAGCTGGAGCTGATCATGCAGGATTAGAAGAGTACATCCAGAAAATTAAAAACGGCTGGACTGATGTCGATGTCGTTATTGCAATGCCTAATGTTATGGCAAAAGTAGGACAGATTGGTAGAATCCTCGGACCTAGAGGATTGATGCCGAATCCTAAGTCCGGAACAGTTACTCCTAATGTAGGGGCAGCTGTTGAAGAAGTGAAAAAAGGTAAAATTTCCTTTAGAGTAGATAAATACGGTATTATACATTCTCCGATTGGTAGAGTGTCTTTTACTCCTGAAAAATTGGTAGAAAATGCCAATGAATTATTGACTATCCTGGAAAAAATGAAACCTGCTTCCGCAAAAGGTGCTTATATGAAGTCCATCAGCGTAGCAAGTACCATGAGTCCCGGGATCAGCATTGATACTAAATCCAGGAAGTAATTTATTCTTTAAAAAGTAAAAGAAATTAAAATGACAAGGGAAGAAAAAACCTCAGTAATAGCAGAATTAAAAGAACAATTCGATAATAATCCGTATTTCTACTTCGCTGATTCTTCTACACTGACTGTTGAGCAAGTCAATAAGCTCAGAGGTCTTTGTTTTGAGAAGGGCGTGGAAATGAAAGTGATTAAAAACACCCTGGCCAAGAAAGCATTGGCAGAGAATGCAGAAGAAAAAGGTTTTGGTCCATTGATGGATGTCCTTAAAGGGCCAACCACTGTACTTTTTGCTGATACAGCAAATGTACCTGCTAAGGTGATAAAAGAATTCAGGAAAAAATTTGATAGACCCCTTTTAAAGGCGGCATACATAGATTCAAGTGTATTCATTGGAGATGACCAGGTTGATAGCCTTGCATCACTTAAATCTAAAGAAGAATTGGTAGGAGATGTGATTTTATTGCTTCAATCACCAATTAAGAATGTACTTGGTTCTCTTCAGTCCGGAGGTAATACTATTTCTGGATTGTTGAAGGCTCTTGAAGAGAGAGCCCAATAAATAAGGCTTCCAAGTTAATCGCGCATATATTGTGAAATTAATTTTTAAAATTTTAAAAACCATTTAAAATGGCTGATTTAAAAACTATTGCAGATCAACTAGTTAACTTAACTGTTAAAGAAGTTAGCGAATTGGCAGATATTCTTAAGGAGGAGTATGGCATTGAGCCTGCTGCTGCTGCTGTAGCTGTTGCTGCCGCTCCTGGAGCTGGTGGTGGAGATGGAGAAGGTGCTGCTGAAAAAACTGACTTTGACATTATGTTGAATTCTGCAGGTGCTGCTAAACTAGCAGTTGTTAAAGAAGTGAAGAATCTTCTAGGAGTTGGACTTAAAGATGCAAAAGGATTAGTTGACGGTGCACCCGCTGTAATTAAAGAAGGTGTTCCTAAAGCTGAGGCTGAAGCTATTAAGGCTGCTCTTGAAGGTGCTGGTGCAGATGTAGAACTTAAGTAATACATGCACTGACTTAATGAAAAGAATTAAGTCCAAGATATAGCATAGACGGCTTATCCGGTGTTCGCACCGGTTAAGCCTATTGCTATTTTGAAAAGATTCGATCCATTTGTATAACATATTCCTTGTCTACCGTGTTATAGATAAGGCATAATTTAAAACTACCAAACGCATGGCGTCAAACGGAGTTGCAACTCAAGCTGATAAAAGAATAAGTTTCGGCAAAATCAAACTAGCAAATCAGTATCCAGATCTTTTAGAAATACAACTTCAATCCTTCCAGGAATTTTTCCAATTAGAAACCACACCTGAAAATCGTGGTAACGAGGGACTGTATCGAGTATTTCAGGAGAATTTTCCTATTACTGATGCAAGGAACATATTTGTTTTAGAGTTCCTTGATTACTTTATTGATCCTCCCAGGTACACCATCCCTGAATGTATGCAGAGGGGATTGACCTATAGCGTACCATTAAAAGCCAAGTTGCGATTATCATGTAACGATGAAGAACACGTGGATTTCCAAACCATCGTTCAGGATGTATTCCTTGGTAATATTCCTTATATGACCCCCAAAGGAACATTTGTAATTAATGGTGCTGAGAGGGTAGTAGTATCACAACTTCACAGATCTCCTGGTGTATTCTTCAGTCAGAGCTTCCACCCCAATGGAACGAAGCTTTATTCTGCAAGAGTAATTCCTTTTAAAGGAGCATGGATGGAATTCGCTACAGATATCAATTCTGTAATGTATGCCTATATTGATAGAAAGAAAAAATTCCCGGTTACAACACTTTTAAGAGCAATTGGATTTGACTCTGATAGAGAAATCCTTAACATCTTTGACCTTGCCGAAGAGGTAAAAGCTGATAAGAAATCACTTAAGAAAGCAATCGGTAGAAAATTAGCAGCGAGAGTATTACGCAAATGGACTGAGGATTTTGTGGATGAAGATACCGGAGAGGTTATCACTATTGAAAGAAATGAAATCATCCTTGAAAGAGATGTAGTCCTAGATGAGGAGAATGTTGAATTGATCCTGGATGCAGAGACTGAAACCATCATCCTTCAGAAAGAAGATCTTGATGAGGATTATACAATTATTTATAACACCCTCCACAAAGATCCTTCTAGTTCTGAATTAGAGGCTGTAACCCAGATATACAGACAATTAAGAGGTACAGATCCCCCCGATGAAGAGACTGCAAGAGGAATCATCGACAAGTTATTTTTCTCGGATAAGAGATATAATCTGGGAGAAGTAGGTAGATATAAAATCAATAGAAAATTAAAGACAGGTATTGACAATGAGACCCTTGTACTCACTAAGGATGATATCATTGCGATAGTCAAGTACCTGGTAAGTCTTACCAATCAAAAGGCTGAACTTGATGATATCGATCACCTGTCCAATAGAAGGGTACGTACTGTTGGTGAGCAATTGTACGCACAATTTGGTGTGGGTCTAGCCAGAATGGCCAGAACCATCAGAGAAAGAATGAATGTAAGAGACAATGAAGTCTTTACACCTATTGACTTGATTAATGCTAGGACATTGTCATCTGTCATTAACTCATTTTTTGGTACATCACAGTTGTCTCAATTTCTGGATCAGACCAACCCACTTTCTGAAATCACTCACAAAAGAAGGATTTCTGCACTAGGGCCTGGAGGATTATCAAGGGAAAGAGCAGGATTTGAGGTGAGGGATGTTCACTATTCTCATTACGGCAGATTATGTACCATCGAGACACCTGAAGGTCCAAATATTGGATTGATCTCAACACTTTGTGTACACGCAAAGGTCAACAAAATGGGATTCCTGGAGACTCCATATAGAAAAGTAGTCAATGGAAAAGTGGATGTAAAAGGTGAAGCTCAATACCTCTCAGCAGAGGGTGAGGATTTCAAGAAAATAGCTCAGGCCAATGCACCTGTAACAGAGAAAGGGGCATTTGAGCATGACAGAATTAAGTGTAGAGAGCATGGAGACTTCCCGGTTCTTACTCCTGAAGAGATTGAATATATGGATGTTGCTCCTAATCAGATTGTAGGTGTTTCAGCTTCTATGATTCCATTCTTAGAAAATGATGATGCCAACAGGGCTTTGATGGGATCTAACATGCAACGACAGGCTGTTCCATTAATCAAGCCACAATCTCCAATTGTAGGAACAGGTCTTGAAAGAAAAGTTGCGGAGGATAGCAGAATGCTTATTAATGCAACCGGTGATGGAGTTGTGAAATACGTAGATGCCAATAAGATCGAAATTGAATATGATCGATCTAAAGAAGAGGAATTGGTATCATTTGAAGAAAATACTGTTACCTATAACCTGACGAAGTTCCGTAGAACCAATCAGGGAACATGTATCAACCTGAAGCCAATTGTAAGAAAAGGTCAAAGGGTATCTAAAGGATCTCTCCTTTGTGAAGGATATGCTACTGACAATGGAGAATTGGCACTTGGACAAAACCTAATGGTGGCTTTCATGCCTTGGAAAGGTTATAACTTTGAGGATGCCATCGTACTTTCTGAAAGGGTTGTAAGAGAAGATGTATTTACTTCTTTACACATCGAGAATTTTGATATAGATATCAGAGATACCAAACTAGGAGAAGAGGAATTAACCAATGATATCCCCAATGTAAGTGAGGATGCCACCAAGGATCTTGATGAAAATGGTATCATCAGAGTTGGTGCATGGGTTAAAGATGGTGATATATTAATCGGAAAGATTACTCCTAAGGGGGAATCAGATCCTACTCCTGAAGAAAAGCTACTGAGAGCCATCTTCGGTGATAAAGCAGGAGATGTGAAGGATGCTTCTTTAAAAGCACCTCCCTCAACCAAAGGTGTAATCATCGGAAAGCAATTATTTGCAAGAGCTAAGAAGGATAAATTCCAAAAAGTTCAGGAAAAAGAATTGCTATCTAAACTGGATGACAGACATGCCATCGTGCTGAATGAATTAAAGACCATACTTATTGATAAGTTGATGATCTTATTGAAGGGTAAGGTATCCGAAGGGGTAAAAAGCATCTACAATGAAGAATTGGTGCCAAAAGGTACCAAGTTCATGCCTAAGGTGTTTAAAGATCTTGATTTCACTCAGGTAGATTATACCGGATGGACCAAAGATGATAAGGCCAATAAACTTATAGCCACCTTACTTCATAATTACTCAATTAAAGTTAACGAGGAAAAAGGAAGATATAAGCGTGAGAAATTCAATATCAGTATTGGAGATGAGTTACCTGCTGGAGTTTTAAAACTTGCCAAAGTATACATGGCTAAGAAAAGAAAACTGAAAGTAGGTGATAAGCTTGCAGGACGACACGGTAACAAAGGAATTGTATCCAGAATCGTAAGGATGGAAGATATGCCATTCTTAGAAGATGGAACCCCTGTTGATATCGTTCTTAATCCTCTGGGTGTACCTTCAAGGATGAACCTGGGTCAGATCTTTGAGACTGTTCTTGGATGGGCAGGTAAAAATCTGGGGATGAAATTCGCCACTCCTATTTTTGATGGGGCATCTATGGATGAAATTGAGACCTATATTAAGCAGGCTGATCTTCCTTCATTAGGTCAGACTTATCTTTCTGATGGAGAGACAGGTGATCGATTCCACCAGCAGGCAACCGTTGGAGTGATCTACATGTTAAAGTTATCTCACATGGTAGATGACAAGATGCACGCAAGGTCAATTGGTCCTTACTCACTTATTACTCAGCAGCCTCTTGGTGGTAAAGCACAGTTTGGTGGACAGAGATTTGGTGAGATGGAAGTATGGGCATTGGAAGCATATGGAGCATCCAATATACTCAGAGAATTGTTGACCATTAAATCGGATGACATCATCGGAAGAGCGAAAGCTTATGAATCCATAGTTAAAGGAGACAACCTTCCAGAACCTAATATTCCAGAATCATTTAATGTACTGGTACATGAATTAAGAGGATTGGCTCTTGATGTAAAATTTGACTAAAACTACAATGAAATAAAGGGCACCTCGATTGGTGCCCCCGACGATATACATTCTTTCAATTGATATTAATTAAGTTATGCCTTTTAAAAAGAAAGATCTTAAACCAAGTAAAAATTTCGATTCCATCACGATTAGCTTGTGTTCTCCGGATGATATACTCGAGAGATCACACGGTGAGGTATTGAAGCCGGAAACCATCAACTACAGGTCATATAAGCCTGAGCGTGATGGCCTTTTCTGTGAAAGAATCTTCGGTCCGGTAAAGGACTTTGAGTGTTATTGTGGAAAATACAAGAGGATAAGATATAAGGGCATTGTATGTGATAGATGTGGAGTTGAAGTAACAGAGAAGAAAGTAAGAAGAGAGAGAATGGGACACATAAAACTTGTTGTTCCAGTGGTACACATATGGTTCTTTAAATCATTGCCTAATAAAATAGGTTATCTGCTTGGTTTATCATCCAAGAAATTAGAATCCATAATATATTACGAGCGTTATGCTGTAATACAGCCGGGTGCAAAAGAAGGAGAAATTGAGAAGTTTGATCTTCTTACTGAAGAAGAGTACTTTGAAGTGTTAGAAAGTCTTCCGAAAGAAAACCAAATGCTGGAAGATACAGATCCTAACAAATTCATCGCTAAGATGGGGGCTGAAGCTGTTAAGGACTTATTGGAAAGATTGGATCTTGAAGAACTTTCTTACCAATTAAGGCATCAAGCTGCTAATGAAACCTCACAACAGAGGAAGTCTGAAGCTTTAAAAAGATTAAGAGTTGTTGAAGCATTCAAGGATGGATTGACCAGAATTGAAAACAAGCCGGAGTGGGCTGTGATTCAATACCTTCCTGTTATTCCACCAGAACTTAGACCACTTGTACCTTTAGATGGAGGTAGATTTGCTAGTTCTGACCTCAATGATTTATACCGTAGGGTAATTATCAGAAATAACAGATTGAAAAGACTTCTTGAAATCAAAGCACCTGAAGTAATCCTCAGAAATGAGAAAAGAATGCTCCAGGAAGCTGTTGATTCTTTATTTGATAACAGTAGAAAATCCAACGCTGTAAAAGCAGAAGGAGGAAGATCTCTTAAATCATTAAGTGACATCCTTAAAGGAAAGCAAGGAAGGTTCAGACAGAACCTGCTTGGTAAGAGGGTGGATTATTCAGGTAGATCCGTAATTGTAGTGGGTCCTACATTAAACCTGCATGAATGTGGTATACCTAAACAAATGGCTTCAGAATTATTCAAGCCATTTGTAATCAGAAAATTGATTGAAAGAGGAATTGTAAAGACTGTAAAATCAGCTAAGAAATTAGTAGATAGGAAAGATCCTGTGATATGGGAGATTCTCGAAAATATTCTGAAAGGCCACCCGGTTCTTCTCAACAGAGCTCCAACGCTTCACAGATTATCAATTCAGGCCTTCCAGCCAAAGCTTGTTGAAGGTAAAGCAATTCAACTTCACCCACTTGTATGTGGTGCATTTAACGCGGATTTTGACGGTGACCAGATGGCGGTTCATGTACCTTTGAGCCATGAAGCGATCCTGGAAGCTCAAATGTTAATGCTTTCTTCTCACAATATGTTGAACCCACAAGATGGATCTCCGATTTCCCTTCCTTCTCAGGATATGGTACTCGGTCTTTACTACCTAACGAAAGAGCACATTTCTAAAAATGTGGATGATGTGAAGGGGCATGGCATGAAGTTTTATTCTCCTGAAGAGGCATTAATAGCATATAATGAAGGACAATTGGATCTTCATGCTTCTATCCATTGTAGAGTGCCTGTAGAAGATGAAGAAGGGAATATGGTCATTAAGCTTACGGAGACAACCCTAGGAAGGGTATTATTCAACCAGGCAGTACCAGAAATGGTACCTTATGTAAATACACTGCTTACAAAAAAGAACCTGAAAAAAGTAATTTCTAATATCATAACAAGAACAGATTTTAGTATTACGGCTCAGTTTCTTGATGACATAAAAGAACTAGGATTCTATTGGTCATTTAAAGGTGGTCTTTCTTTTAACCTGGGAGATCTAATCAACCCAACGATTAAAGAAGCTACCCTTCTAGAAGCTCAACAAGAAGTTGACGAAGTGTGGGAGAACTATAATATGGGATTAATTACCCCTAATGAGCGATACAATCAGGTCATCGACAAGTGGACTTATGCTGATAATAAGATCACTGAAAACTTGATGAAGGAATTGGCTGAACATAAAGGTGGATTCAACTCTGTATTTATGATGTTGGATTCCGGGGCCAGAGGCTCTAAACAACAGATTAAGCAGCTTTGTGGATTAAGAGGTCTGATGGCTAAGCCCAGAAAGTCCGGTGATACCGGTGGGGCAATCATTGAAAACCCAATTCTCTCAAACTTCCTGGAAGGACTTTCAGTACTCGAGTATTTTATATCTACTCACGGTGCCAGAAAAGGTCTTGCGGATACAGCTCTTAAAACGGCTGATGCTGGATATCTTACCAGAAGATTGGTTGACGTTTCTCAGGACGTTATTATCATGGAAGAGGATTGTGATACACTTAGAGGTATTTTAACAACGGCTCTTAAGGATAATGAAAACGTAATTGAGACTCTTGCTGCAAGAATTCAGGGAAGATTTACTCTTCACAATATCCTGGATCCTGTAACAGATGAAGTAATACTCGAAGCAGGAGAATATATTTCACAGGAAATTTCTGAAAAAATTGAAGAACTGGGAGTAGAATCTGTAACCATCAGATCAGTACTTACTTGTGAGTCTAAAACCGGTGTATGTACTAAGTGCTACGGTAAAAACCTGGCATCTGGTAGAATTACCGAAATTGGAGATGCAGTAGGAATCATCGCTGCTCAGTCGATTGGTGAGCCGGGAACACAGTTGACACTTCGTACCTTCCACGTCGGTGGTATCGCTTCTGTTTCGAAGACGGAGTCAAGCATCGTATCTAAGTTTGATGGAGTGCTTGAGTTTGACAATGTGAAGACAGTTGAATCAACAGAAGATGGATCCAAGCATTTGGTGGTATTATCAAGATCAGGAGAGATTAGAGTCCTTGATCCTGAAACCAGGAAAGTATTTGTGAGTCATCACATTCCTTACGGTGCTACTTTATATGTAAAGGGTAAGAAAAAGATTAAGAAAGGAGATATGATCTGTGAATGGGATCCATTCAATGCAGTAATCGTATCTGAATTTGGAGGAATTGCTAAATTCGATTCTATTGAAGAAGGAGTTACTTTCAGAATTGAGAGAGATGATCAGACTGGATATGCAGAGAAAGTAATTATAGAAACAAAGAATAAGAAGAAAATTCCAACAATTAAGATTGTTTCACCTTCAGGAGAAGAGTTGAAAAACTATAATCTTCCGGTAGGTGCATATATTTCTATTGAAGATGAAGCTGAAATCAGGCCTGGTCAGAAAATTGTTAAGATTCCACGTAAACTGGGTAAGATTCAGGATATTACGGGTGGTCTTCCAAGGGTGACGGAGTTGTTCGAGGCGAGGAATCCATCTAATCCTGCAATTACAGCTGAGATTGACGGTATTGTAAGCTTTGGTAAAATTAAAAGAGGTAAGAGAGAGATCTTTGTAGATGACGAGAAGACTGGACAAAGGAAAAAATACCTTGTCGGTCTTTCTAAGCATATTCTTGTTCAGGAGGGTGACTTTGTAAGAGCGGGAATGCAGCTTTCTGATGGAGCAATTTCTCCATTGGCGATTCTTCAGATCAGAGGTCCATTTGCAGTTCAATCATACCTGGTAAATGGAATTCAGGAAGTATATCGATCTCAGGGTATATCTATCAATGATAAGCATATTGAAGTGATTGTAAGGCAGATGATGAAACGAGTGGAGATCATTGATGCTGGAGATACCACATTCTTAGAAAGAGAGGCTGTCGATCGATTGGATTTCCTTGAGGAAAACGATTGGATTTTTGATAAGAAGGTCATTACCGATGCAGGTGGATCAACAGCTATGAAAGCCGGTAAGATTGTGTCTTTAAGAGAAATTAGAGAAGAAAACTCTATGCTTAAAAGAAACGATCTTCAGCCATTAGAGTATAGAGATGCAATACCTGCTACTTCAACAACACTTCTACAGGGTATTACCAAGTCTTCACTAGGTGTGAAGAGTTGGATTTCAGCGGCTTCATTCCAGGAAACAACTAAGGTATTGAGTACGGCAGCAATTGGTGCCAAGAAAGATACTTTAGAAGGTCTGAAAGAGAATGTAATCGTCGGTAAGAATATTCCTGCAGGTACGGGACATAAGTACTGGAGAGACTTGATTGTTACTCCGGCTAAGATTGAAGAAGAACTTGTTGAAGAATATGTGGAGGATGAGGTTTAATTGAAACCTAAATCATAAAATAAAAGGGAAATCTGTCATTGACGATTTCCCTTTTTTTATAGTCATAATTATCAGATATCACTTATTGGATGAAGATTGAGTTTTTGACTCCTTTATTTTTCTTCCAAAATGCTGTACCCAGTATTTTCCATATCGAGCTACAGCCATATCTTCTACTTTAGGATTCATAAGCATTCTGCAATGGCTTTTGCTATCTTTCCAGTCGTTGAGGACTTCCGTAAATGACCTTTGCCCTTCACCAAGGTTTTCACCTGCTACTTGCCAGGCATATCCATACTTATCGAGTCTCATTCCTATGTCTTCACCACGCTTAGAGTGATGAGAAAAGTATTCATTTATACTCATGTCTTTAGCATGTGCCAGGGCTGATCGGTACAGGGTTTTATCCCACTTTACAGGGTGAACAGGATTCATGTATCTGGCGCCACATCGACACCCTTGAGCTCTGAGTTCATTGACCTGCTCAAGTATTTCATTTGCTTTCACAAGATGTTCCGTCTCTGTCGGTTTAAAAGAACAGAAAGCAATTAATACAACTCCTATGGTCCAAAGTCTCAAAATCACAATTAAAAAACGTAATTAGTAATCAGGTATTTTCCACCCAATGTAGAAAATTCTCCTAATTTTTTACTTGATGATGTTCAATAAAATGATCACATACGTCATCTAGTATCTGAAATACTTTTTCAAAACCACCATGAAAGTAAGGGTCAGGAACAATTCTATTCTCACCAGGATATTGAAAATCCATGATTAATCGAATCTTTGAAATATTGTCTTTATTTGCTTGTCGCCTAAGATCATTGTAATTCTGAGTATCCATCGTTAAAATGTAGTCATATTGATCCAGATCTGATCGCTTAAATTGTCTCGCTCTCTGATTACTTATATCCATATTATTTTGCCTGGCAACTTGAATAGAACGTGGATCCGGATTTTCTCCTATATGCCATGATCCGGTTCCGCAGGAATCAACTTCCCATTCTAATTTCCTGGATCTAATTTTTTCTTCCATTATGCCTTGGGCCAAGGGTGATCTACAGATATTGCCTAGACATACCATTAGTATTTTCATGTGTAAGGGATTATAAACCTTTAATTTATAACAAAGTAACGAATGATACAACTTAGATGTTGATCCTATTACAGGAACTATTTCACACATAATTTATAATGATATATTTTTACTTACATTTTCATTTGAATTCTTAAAAAAAAATTAAGCTCCTAAGTTCTGATTATTCAAATTATCTCAGTACATTAATCCAATATGAAAAGCTCCTCGATGAATATATTACATGTCGCTGCTGAGTGTTATCCTGCAGCTAAAACTGGAGGTTTGGGTGATATACTAGGTTCACTTCCAAAGTATCTGAATAAGTTGGGTGTAAATTCTTCTGTTGTCATGCCAAAGTACAAGATGCCATGGTTTCAAAAACAGAAATTTTCATCTGTATATGGTGGAAATTTCTATATGGGAAGCGAGAATATATATTTCCATATAGAGCAAGTTGAAGATGATCCTTTAGGATTTTCTTTGTATACGATAGATATCCCAGGAAAATATGATCGAGATGGTGTTTATGCTGGTAGCGATGGACATTTTTTTCACGATGAAGTTGAAAGGATGGTTTCTTTCAATCGTGCCTTTTTAGATTGGCTCTCCACCTGGACTGATCATCCTGACGTAGTTCATTGCCATGATCATCATACAGGATTAATTCCATTTATGATGAAATATTGTCCTCGATACAGTGGATTGGAAAAATTACCCTCTGTATTCACCATTCATAATGAAAGGTATCAGGGAGCATTTGGGTGGGATCGATCATTTCTTCTTCCTGGTTTTGATTCATGGAAGAGTGGAATGTTGGACTGGAATAACACTATTAATCCTCTGGCGTCAGCTGTAAAATGCGCTTGGCAGGTCACAACCGTCTCCCATTCTTACATGGAAGAACTGAAGGTTAATAGTTTTGGCCTGGAAGGGCTTTTCCAGAGTGAAGCATTTAAATCTAGAGGAATACTGAATGGAATAGATTATGATTATTGGAATCCTTCTGATGATGAAATGATAAAATTTAATCTTAAGAAGAGTGTCCCCAGCTACAAGTTGAACAATAAAAAGTCATTGTTTGAAGGAACAGAATTAAATCCTAAAGTACCGACTATAAGCTTTATAGGAAGGTTGGCCTATGAAAAAGGAGCAGATCTTGTACCCATGCTTATTGACCATTGCCTTTCATACAATATGCCCGCTCAATGGGTGGTATTAGGTACTGGAGATAAATCAATGGAGCATCATCTTAAACAACTCAGTAAACGGTTTCCTTCTCAATCTTTAATTTATATAGCCTATGATGAGGCGTTGGCACACCAGATTTATGCATCTAGTGACTTTATAATAATGCCATCTAGGGTAGAACCATGTGGGTTGAACCAAATGTATGCAATGAGATATGGTACAGTTCCAATTGTACATAACATAGGTGGATTGAAGGATTCTGTAACTGATATTGAAGCTAATGATGGAAGTGGTATAAAAGTTGAACATCTATCAATAAATGATTTAGCTCATGCAGTATATAGAGCGATAAAAGCATTTGAGGATAAGAAGTCTTTTAATGCTCTTAGAAAGAGAATTATGGAGCTTGACTTTTCATGGGATCATTCAGCTCAATCATACATCAAAATGTATCAATTATTAAAATAATATAAAAAAAAAGTATAAATATGTCAAGAGCATTAATGAATCGTTATATCTGTCTTATATTAGGTGGAGGGGTAGGATCCAGGCTATATCCGTTGACCAGAGATAGAAGTAAACCTGCTGTTCCAATAGGAGGTAAGTACAGATTGATAGATATTCCAATTTCTAATTGTCTCCATGCAGGATTGACAAGGATGTTTGTTCTGACGCAATTTAATTCAGCATCATTAAATCGACATATAAAAAATACTTTCCACTTCGATACCTTCAATGGTGGTTATGTGGATATCCTGGCGGCAGAACAGACAAGAGGAAATATGAGTTGGTTCCAGGGTACGGCCGATGCTGTGAGGCAATCTGTGCGTAATATCATGCATGCTCAATTTGATTATGTATTAATACTTTCAGGAGATCAGTTGTATCAGATGGATATAGAGAAGATGGCAAAATACCACATTGCACAGAATGCGGATATTACCATTGCAACCATACCATGTGATGCAGAAAGAGCTACCGCTTTTGGAATTATGAAAGTGAATGCAGCTGGATATATAGAGAGGTTTACAGAAAAACCTGGTTTAGATATTCTTCCAGATTGGAAATCTGAGGTAGATGCAGCCTCTAGAAGCGAAGGGAAAGACTACCTGGCTTCAATGGGGATTTATATGTTCAACAGGAAGGCTCTGGGGAAATTATTGGAAACTCATACTGATGCGACAGATTTTGGTAAAGAAATAATTCCTGATTCACTCAGAACAGGATACAATGTTGCTAGTTATGCATATAAGGGATACTGGGAAGATATTGGAGACATAAAATCTTTCTTCAATGCCAATATTGAATTGACTGACGATGTTCCTAAATTCAACTTGTTTGATGATGAGAAGAAAATATTCACCAGAGCAAGACAATTACCGCCAACTAAAATCTATGGAACCAAAATAGATAACAGTATTATTGCAGAAGGTGTCGTTACACACGGTAAATCTATTACTAAGTCTGTTGTTGGTGTTAGATCCAGAATAGGCAAGGGTACCGTTATAAGCAATACATACATCATGGGTAATGATTATTATGAAACCATTGATGATATGAGAGCCAAAGAAATTCCACTGGGAATAGGCGAAGGGTGCCACATAGAAAATGCCATTCTTGATAAACAAGTAAGAATTGGTAATAATGTTACCATAAAAGGTGATGATTCTCTAGAAGATGTTGAAACAGAAAACTACTGTATTAAAGGTGGAATTGTAGTGATTAATAAGCACGCTTTTATTCCGAATAATACAGTGGTTGGAAAGAAATAGTGCTTTTAATCAATTGATTAAAAGTATTATATATATGTACTTAATTCCTATTTGTTAAAGTGCTTTAGATCTTACTCTTAGGCTTCCTGATGCCGTATTCTTTCTTTTTAAAGTATCACAATCAATGGTTAATGATGTATTTACATTTCATTAACATTAAAATTTAGTCTCAACATTAAACCTTATAATATGTTTATGGTCTATATAACTGTTGACATTATTATGACACACACTGTTTGAGATTTAGATTTTTAAATCTTGATGTGAAAACCAATAGACTTAATGAAGATTATATACAAATTATGCACTCTACTACTTCTACTTTTATTAGTGGTAGATTCCATTACTGCTCAAAGACCAGGAGGCCAGCGTGGGCAAGGAGGTGCTCAGGTAACTTACACTGGTAAAGTAGTAGACGGAGAATCAAACTCACCACTTGGATATGCAACGATTTCAGTTTATGCTAAAAGAGATTCAAGCCTAGTAGGTGGAGGGATGAGTGATGCTGAAGGTAAGTTTAAAGTTGAATCTAAAGCTGGTCCTTCCTTTGTGAAAGTTGAGTTTATTTCTTACTCGACCATTGTGATTGATGATATTTTGTTTGAAAGAGGAACATTTGATTACGACCTTGGAGAAATTATAATTGCTCCTGATGCAGTCGCTTTGGAAGAAGTTGAAATAGTTGCACAAAAATCTCAAACTCAGTTTTCTTTGGACAAGAGGGTATTCAACGTCGGATCTGACCTGGGAACAAGGGGAGGTAATGCTGCTGATATTCTAGATAATGTTCCTTCTGTTGCTGTGGATGTTGAAGGTAATGTAAGTCTGAGAGGAAGTGAAAATGTAAGAATACTGATAGATGGAAAGCCATCTGGATTAATAGGAATCACAGGAGCTGATGGATTGAGAAATCTCCCGGCAGAATTGATCCAGCAAGTGGAAGTAATCACTAATCCTAGTGCAAGGTATGAAGCTGAAGGCTCTGCAGGGATAATCAACATTGTCTTGAAAAAAGACAAAAGATCTGGTTTTAACAGTTCTGTAGATTTTACTACCGGTGATCCATATAAACTAGGAGTAGCAACAAATCTAAATTACAGATCAGGCAACTTCAATTTTTTCGGGACATATTCAATAAGAGACAGTGAAAGCTTTGGTGGTGGTGAGACCTACAAAGAGGTCTATGGAGATGATGAAAATATTGTAAGTTTTGAAAATAGGGATTTTACAAGAGGAGGATTGTCTCACACATTAAGAGGAGGTATGGGGTATAGCTTCAATGAGTCTACAATCCTTACATTTTCCGGTGTTTATAGAGATCGTGATAATGATAACATCAGTACTGTGAAATACCAGGATTATTTTCTGCCTTCCACGCAGACCATTGTGAGGGAAAATCTGGCAGGAAATAACATCATATTGAGATCTGATAATGAATTTGAACTTGATGAAACGCTTGAGTATGCGTTGAACTTTGATAAGACTTATGGTAAGGGACATACATTAAAATCTTCATTTACGTATAGGTCTCAAGATGAAACTGAAAACAGCAACTTAGATGAACGCTTGACAACATCAACTCTGGTTCCAATAGATGATCCATATTTAAATCAAAGGACCGGAAATGTTGAAAGTGAAAAAGAATTAATTTTTACTCTTGATTATGTTAAACCAATCGGTGAATTTGGTGTGCTTGAAGCAGGAATGAGGAATTCAATCAGACGAATTGACAATGATTACCTGGTTGAAGAATTGGAAGAAAATTTGTGGACAAGATTAGCAGAGTTTAGTAATGATTTCAACTACGATGAAGAAATTCATGCAGGATATTTAATCTACGGCAATCAGATCGGAAAGTTTTCTTATCAGGGTGGATTGAGAGCTGAATATTCTCACGTCTTAACAGAATTGCTACAGACCAGCGAGATCAATGACCGTAAATACACGAATTTATTCCCAAGTGCTTTTATAAACTATTCTCTGAATGAAACGGATGGATTACAATTAAGCTATTCTAAGAGAGTAAGAAGACCTCGGTTCAGAAGTTTGAATCCCTTTTTCAGCTTTACAGATGCCAGGAACTTTTATTCCGGTAACCCTAACTTAGACCCTCAGTATTCAGACAACTATGAACTAGGATATATAAAGTACTGGGATAAAGTAAGTCTTACCTCCAGTATTTATTATCGACACGTAACAGGTGTAACCCAACGTATACGTAGACTCAACGACGATGGACTAACATTTACAACTACACCTGAAAACTTATCTACTCAGGATAACTACGG
Source organism: Saprospiraceae bacterium (assembly GCA_013002995.1). GTDB lineage: Bacteria > Bacteroidota > Bacteroidia > Chitinophagales > Saprospiraceae > JABDLO01. The sequence continues at coordinate 19,582 of JABDLO010000518.1, forward strand.
ATTTGAGTTTGTTGGTAATGTACGTCCTACTAAATGGTGGAGACTAGATGGTAATATCAACTTGTTCCGATCAATCACGGATGGACAATTTGAAGGAACGACTTTCGATGCTGATACATACAGCTGGACCACCAGGTGGACTTCCAGATTTACATTCTGGAATAAATCAGATCTACAATTTAGATTTAACTATCGAGGATCAAGAGAGACCACACAAGGTACTGCAGATCCTATAGGTTCATTTGATGTAGCCTTCAGTAAGGATTTCTTAAATAATAACATGACGTTCACCTTAAGTGTAAGGGATGTCTTCAATTCAAGAAGAAGAGAATATGAGACCTTTGGTCCAGACTTCTATACTGATGGTTGGTTCCAATGGAGAGTAAGAGATATTTCAGCTACTTTCAGCTACAGAATCAATACTAAGAAAAAGAGAAGACCACAAAGGGATGGTGGAGGAGGAGAAGACTTTGAAGGACAATTCTAATTAGGATTTAATCCTCTGATTAAAAACTCACCTTTGTCTCACAATGTGAATCCTTGGATTTGGTTACATTTGCGTGCCATTTAAGGAGACAAAGCATGAAGTACCTATTATTCCTAATGCTCCTGACTTTCTCTACTTCTGTAGTCCAAGGTCAGGAAGATAGCTTATCACAAGAATTAGAAACGGTTGTAATTTCAGACAAACGGATTCAGCTTGAATATTCTCAGGAATCTCGGAATATCATTATTATTGATCAACAAGAAATCAGCAATTCACCGGCGCAATCGTTAGCCGAGTTATTGCAAAATGTTGCTGGTATTGACGTCCGAAGAAGAGGGGTGAATGGAATACAAGCAGACCTGTCCATCAGAGGTGGAACATTCGATCAGTCTCTGGTATTGATCAATGGTGTGAATATGTCTGATCCTCAGACCGGTCACCATATAATGAATCTTCCTGTCGATCTAGACATGATTGAAAGAGTAGAAATCCTTAAAGGTCCGGGAGCACGAAGATATGGGCAGAATGCTTTTGCAGGGGCGATTAATATTGTTACTAAAAAAACTCTAGATCATCCCTTTAAGATAAGGTCATCTTTTTCTTCCAACACCACTGGAGAATTACAATTCATGGCAAATATTCCTACCGATAAAGGGTCACATATGCTCAGTGTAAGTAAAGGATTTTCTGAAGGCTACCGGTACAATACGGATTATCAACTGGATAATGTCTTTTACCAATCAACATTTGATATTAATGGTAATACTCTTTCTTTAAATGCAGGGTATAGTGATCGAAGATTTGGTGCCAATGGCTTTTATGCGAGCCCTGATTTTACAGAGCAATATGAAGAAGTAGCAACCAGTATAGTGTCCCTGCGATATGGGATTCAATCAGGAGATTGGAATATCAATCCTACGATCTACTGGAGAAGAAATGAAGATGAGTACATCTTTGTGAGAAATAATCCTTCAATCTACAGGAATCTACATATTGGAAATAGTTATGGAGGGGAATTGAATGCTTCCTGGATCAATGCACTTGGAGTACTAGGAATCGGATCTGAAATCAGGTATGATGATCTTAGATCAAATAATCTCGGTGATAGATCCAGAACCACTCTGGGATTAAACCTGGAACAACGCATCCTTCTGCTTGGAGATAGAGTGGATGTCACTCCGGGGGTTGGTCTATATTCATATAGTGATTTTGGGATGAGAGCATTTCCCGGATTAGATGTAGGAATAAAGCTGAACAATGAAGTGAAAGCTTACGGAAATGTTGGTTACACCTGGAGAGTACCTACTTACACCGATCTTTTTTATTCTGATCCTGCTAATCTTGGTAACCCGGACCTTGAGCCTGAAACAGCAGTTACCTATGAAGTCGGACTTAAATGGATAAAGCCAGGAGTACAAGCCGGTATATCAGGATTTATCAGAAATAGTGATAACCTTATCGACTGGACTAAGGAAAATCAAGATGATCCGTGGTTTCCTTCCAATGTTGGAAATGTTGTAGTGAAAGGACTGGAAGTAGAGAGTAAGATCAATCTCACACAGAAAAGTAAAGGCCCATTTATAAATGTCGGTTATGTATATCTTACAGGAGACAATAGGATTGATGCACCTGTATCAAGATATGCACTTGATCTGATTACACATCAATTCAATCTCGGGCTGGACTATTCAATTGTAGATAATATCTCTATAACCATTAACTACAGGTATGTGGACCGACTTACCCTTGATAATTATAGTATAGTAGATACAAGGTTCAATTATCGTGGGAACTCAATTGAACTGAGTTTATTCGCCAATAACCTTTTAAATAAAGAATATACTGAGACTAATTTAGTACCCATGCCCGGAAGATGGATTGGTATAGAACTAGGTTATAATATCAGGTAATCTATTCTTCCTGACTTTCGAGATTGGCAAGCCTGCTCTCCAGTTCTTCTATCCTTTGTTTTAATAATTCAATTTCCTGAGCCTGCATCTTTATAATTTCATCAGACGACATGGATGGTGTATCTGGTGAAACATCAGCCTGTTCTGTTCTTAATGAATTAAAGAAGTCTTTTACCTTCTCCAGGCCATTCTCTCCCTGGTAATAGGATACTCCAATGTATGACACTGGAGCAAAGAACAACATGAAGATAAAAAACCTTGCAAATCCTGTTAATTTATATTTCTTACGCATCTTTCTTTACTTTATAAATATGAACCATTGGTAATTTAATAGAGTTTACATTCTGATGTGAATAATTATCTACACGAGTATCATTTTTAACGATCAACCTATCCGGATATTAAAAAAATCATGAGTAATTTTAAATATATGACCATTACAATATTAGTAAGTGTTGTTCTTTTTATGGCTTGTGGAGATGTCGAAGAGGTGGCTTTGCCTAATCCTTATCAAGACGTCAATGATTATCTCACAGAACTTCCATCATACCCACAAAGGGGAGGTGATCCTTTGAAAGGTAAAGAATACCTTTTATATGGCGACTATGTAAATAGTGGTATGCCTATTGA
>JABDLO010000521.1 GCA_013002995.1 Saprospiraceae bacterium
GGTATCGTGGTGTTAGGTGGCAGACATCACCCCTTTGCCGTATTTAAACTACTTTCTAGCCTATGTAGCAGTTGGATTTCAGGGACTAAAGTCCTTGCTCCAGATACCCCTGACAGGGCTCACAGCCCTGTCAGGGGTATATTAATAGCACACTTTAAGTTTATTTATCCTGGATAGATCGATATAGGTATGAGTAATGTATTCAATTCCCCTCGATTTTCATGGCACCCCCTGAATTAATTTCAATCCTTGATGAAGGATGATTGGTCCAACCATCAGCGGATGGATTTCTTACATACAATGTACCTTTAATCCTTATTAAACCATAATTTTCTACTTTACAATTGATGCGGGTGGTTAGTTCTGCACCTGATCTAATAAGGACCTCTTTAGCATTATAATCTCCATTATCCAACTGATAACCTATTTTTAGCACTCCTGCATTAACACCGGGGTATGTAATTGAATTGGCAGGTATTACTACAGAATTACAATTGCATGGTATCTGGTTGTTATTCCAGTTACCTGCTACATTCCATCCACTTCCTATGCTTCCTGTCCAGGTCATGATCTGACAGAATTTATCAAATGCATAACCATCCTCAATATTCCCATTGTACATATTATCATCAGTCAAGATAGAAAGTATGTGAGCATATCCCTGTCCATCAGAACCATTATAGATGCTTGTATCTGAAGAGTTAAAAATACTTGCATATCCGTCTTCTGCACCTCCATTATAAAAACTTGTGTCTGAGAAGGTATGATTGCTTGCATATCCATCTTCTATGCCTCCATTGAATAGCGTCGTATCACTTAATAGAAGTAATGAAGCATGTCCATCATCAACATTTCCATTGTAGATGTCAGAAGTTTCTGAAATAGCAATTAATCCATATCCATCTCCAATGCCTCCATTAAAAATATAGGTCGGTTGAGCAAGAATATCACCAACTAGAATGATGAAGATTAATGTATTGAGTAGGTATTTCATCAAAAGAAACTGATAACTCCTCTGAATCCGGAATCAACATAATTCCCTCCTACTGATATACTACAACTCGAAACGCTTCCCCACGTGGTTGTACCATTGGTTATTTTCCTCACTATATCAGATTCTTCCCAGGTAGACCACGATGATACATCCGGCTTCCCATCAAGACTAATTCTGCCATCACCATGGTCTTCATCAGTAAACGTGTTAGCTACGTTTCCACCGATCACCCAATCAGCTACATTATTTCCCAAGCCAATAACACCATAATAACTTGCCTGGGAAATTTCTCTTGTACCCCCTGTGGTTGGTACGGTATATCCCACTCTGCGAGGTTGGCCATATACATGACCTGGCCACAATGATGCATCCTGAATGGTTTCAGTTGCTTGTCCTGAATCCACAAATGAGCTACCCATAGACACAACAGATGATCCCCATGATTTTTCAAGAGCCACTGGATACAAAGGTCCTCTTGCCGCCTTCTCATATTCTAAATAACTCAAAGGCCTCATTCCCGCCCAATCTAAATAAGCTAACATTATCCTTAATGTCACACCATTACAACTTCTCCATTGTCCATCATCAAAGTCATCTGGTGGATTAGCCAGATTTCTGTTGCAGTAAAATGTTATGGGACCACTACTCTCTATATCCTGATCACACCAGATTGAATTATTCAATACATACTGATTAGACACAATAGGACCTGAAAGATCTTCAGGTATGAGGGAGTCTTGCTGAATCCTGGTTAGCGTATTAAAAAAGTCAACCATCTGCTGTTGAGTTACATGGTACTTCATGATATAAAATCCACTGTATCCTTTAGGATATTCAACGGGTAGAGAACTGCCCCATCTATCTAAAAACCCATTACTGGTTGAAAGGGCAGCATTAGAAGTGATGTGATAAGGCAGACTTGGATTTCCAAATTGGTGTACGCTCTGTGAAGAAATTCCGTCTCCGGCATAAAATGAGCCCGAAGGTATTTCAACCATTTCCATTCCGAATACCTTGAAGTCATAAAAAGATCCCATCAGATCCCCCTCCATAAATATTATAAAATATCTCCCTGAAATACTACCACTGCCAATATTAGCTGAAGATCTCTTAATATATCTTCCCATATTATTCTTTGAAAATCCACTTGTTACCCCTGTTATTGTGGAAGCAAATGAAGCATTGCTCATATCTGCATGTTGCCAGGAACTTCCATTAGGTCTGTACTTTACAAATAAATACACCGCATCACGGAATTCTCCTCCATCATACCAACTATAGTCCCATGAAATATCGAAGGCCAACTCTAATGTTTCATCATTGAATGTTACATTTGAAAATTGCAAGTTGGATGCTGATAAAGTCCAGTTGAACACCAATAGCAAAGGAATCAAAAATAGGGTTCTCATTTGTCTAAATTTATTTAAACAAAAATGCTCTATTACAATAGAACATTTCCTACCTAAATGGGTAACCTCGTCTTCAAAATCAATAAAAATGATTTCGTGACTTGCTGTCAATTGGAAAGCAAGACCTATATTTTTAATAAGCTAACACTAAATTTTAAATAAATTAATTTGGATGTTTTGATAAAATTATGGAAACGCAGATTCAGGCATTAAAAGATCAGATACCCTATTAAAATGATGTGAAGAGCAGCATCATGTTAATAGGAATTGCATTGGGTTTCTACTTGTCCATGGTTATTTTTCTGAGCAATAGAAAAGAAAAAGGCCCACTGATATTTTTTGGATGGATGATCCTTTGTACCAGTTTGATTTCTTTAGACATTTATCTGTGCCATACAGGTTGGATGAAAGAAGTAATCTTCCTCAATGACAGTACCGAATCACTGGTGCTGCTACTGGGACCTCTTATTTACCTATTCCTGCATACTGGACTGATCAACCCAATAGTCAATTGGAAAAACTCCATCAGTTTATATGAAGTCAAAAAGCACATAATTTATGTGTCATAATTTATGACACTGTGTCTCGCTTATTGATTACATTCTAATTAATCAATGTACCATCTGAGTGGACTTCTGCCCTGCCCCTACAATTGGTAAAGTATACCAACTGGTCACAATAAAAGTTATTTCATTCAAAATTGTAATTCCTAACTCTTGAAATCCTGTTTAACTTGCAACCTTACATTGCTCAGATCATCTTTGATTCAAATTCTTAGAAATGACTAAAAAGATCAGACGATACGACATCGATTGGATAAGGGTATTGGTATTCGGATTATTGATTCTTTATCATGTCGGTATGTTTTATGTGCCGTGGGGATGGCATATAAAGAATGATGTAATCATTGAGTGGTTTCAGATCCCTATGGCATTCATCAATCAATGGCGATTACCGATCCTTTTTGTTGTATCAGGGATGGGTACCTGGTATGCTTTGGGCTTTAGGACTTCAGGTACTTATATGAAAGAAAGACTAAAACGACTGGGGATTCCATTAATATTCGGAATGATAGTTATTGTGCCTCCACAAGTATATATTGAACGGATTACCAATGACGGATATCTGTTCAGTTATTTTCATTTTCTTATCAACGATGCTTTCACTCCAGTATATCCTGAAGGAAATTTATCCTGGCATCACTTATGGTTCTTACCATATCTCCTTTTCTTTTCTTTGATTTTGACTCCCTTATTCATTGCTATTAAAAGAGATAGAATGAAGGGATTGCAGAATTGGATTTCCAGGATCATCAGTTCAGGATGGGGGCTGTACATTTTTATCATTCCACTTTATCTGGCGGAAGCTTTTATGGAGCCTTTTTTTGGTGTTAACCTCCATTTTGTTGGTGATTGGTTTGCCCTGACTAACTATGGTATTTTCTTCTTGTCAGGGTTTCTGCTTTTATCAACTGGAGAATCATGGTGGAAGGCAGTAGATAGCATCAAACGGATAGCATTGATAATAGGAGTTATTGGATTTCTTTCCAGGTTGTATATATGGACAAGTATAGAGGATAGCACCACGGTACATTTTATTGAAGCATTCATTACAGTGGTCAACATCTGGTCCTGGATACTGGCTATATTTGGTTATGGGGCTAAGTACCTGAATAAGCCTTCCGGCAAATTGACCTATGCCAATAGAGCCGTATATCCCTTTTACATCTTACATCAGACCATTACTGTTACGCTCGCCTATTATTTACTGAAGATTAATCTTAATGTGTACGTGGAGGTCCTGATGTTGACCATCGGTACATTCTTATTTACCTATCTGATATATGAATATATAGTAAGAAGGATAAGATTTTTATGGTCCGTATTTGGGCTCAAGTAATAAAGCTAAGGATGAATGAAGTTGAAAAAAGTGAAACACAAGTCACCAAAATTGCGTTGATATGAGTAATATCATCTAAGGAAAACTTTGAAAAAATTAGTTTTGCCTTATTTTCACAATCCATTTAACCATTTTAATAGCTATACATCATCATCAAGCAAGTATGAAACCCTCAAATAACATAAAATCACTCGACGAAATAAAAGAATCATTAAGAAACTGGAAAGACATGGTAAGAGATTATCAGATACCTGATAATAAGAAAGCCATCATCCAGATCATCAATACCTTTCTGCCTTATATAGGGCTGTGGGTTTTGATGTATTTCAGCCTGGATTGGTCCATCTGGATTACCATTGCACTTGGAATCATCAATGCATTCTTTCTTGTCAGAATATTTATCATCCAGCATGATTGTGGACACCAATCTTTTTTTAAGTCTAAAAAGGTGAATAACATCATCGGAACAGTGTGCAGCTTTTTCAGTTTGATACCTTATAGATACTGGGCCAAAGTTCATAATTACCATCATGGACATTGTGGTCAGATAGAGGTGTGGGAGATAGGAGATATACCAACTCTTACAGTAAAACAGTATTCAGAGAAAAACTGGTGGGGAAAGTTAAGATATAGAATATGGAGATGGCCTGTAGTTACTTTCATTATAGCACCCGTATTTTATATGCTTATTTCTAATAGAATTCCTACGATTAAACTCAACAACTGGAAGTTTATGACCATGGCCCAATTAAAGAACAACCTGCTTATTGCCGCAGTTTATATAGGACTGGGCTGGTTACTGGGATGGAAAGAGTTTTTCTTTATTCAATTATTCCTTGTATTCCTGTTTGGCATTATCGCGTTTTGGTTTTTCTATGTGCAACACCAGCATGAATTTTCTTATAAGCAGGTGAAAAAAGACTGGGATTATGTATTGGCAGCCGTAAAAGGAAGCTCGTACTATAAATTACCTAGACCATTACAGTGGTTGACCGGCAACATCGGAATACACCACATTCATCATTTAAGCAGCCTCATCCCTAACTATAATCTTGAGAAATGTATGAAGGACAATGTCGTACTCACTAAGTATGTCACTGTTGTCAAATTCTGGGAGAGTTTCAAACTGATGTCTCATAAGTTGTGGGACGAAGAAAAGCAACGTATGATCAGTTTCAGGGAATACAGCAGGATGAAGATGGCAATGTGATAAATTTGCTCAAATCTTTTTTATTAAGTAATGGGTACACGTTTTAAGTCTTTTACTCAAAGGACTTATCTTTATTAAATTTTAATATCTGATGTTGGAGATCCTTGAAGCGTCTTAGTTCTTACTTTTGTCTCAAATTGACTGGAGAATAAATTTTAGAACATTCATTATTTAGTCCTTACTTTTATCAAAACTTATATTCAATGAAGATGAGATTTCTATTGATCTTCTTTCTTACTGTTTTAGGGAGTAATGGATTTGGTCAATCTACCCTTTCGGATAGTTTATATAACCAGGCAATCATCCTCGAGAATGACACCGCCAGGATAGATTATCTTATCAACGCCATCTGGAATTACAAATCATTGGACAGAGATGTATCATTTGACCTGCTCAGCAGATTAGACGATTTCCATGAATCATCAAAGGTTGATTACAAAGTAGATACAAAATACTACTACTATGGCATCCTATACAAAAATGTAGGACAGTATGATAAAAGCGAAGAGTATCTTGATCGATACTATGAAGTACAAAAAGAGAAAGGTGATATCAGGAGGATGGGTATTGCTGCTCAGGCCAAGTGCAATATGTTCTTTGAGCAGGGACTATATGACAAGAGCATGGAAGCCGGGAAAAAAGCAATTGAAATATTGGAGCAATTAGACAACAAGAAAGTTGTCATCCCTTCTTACTCCAGGGTAGGAGGCATTCTGATGGAAATGGGTCGATACAAAGACGCAATGGAATATCATCAAATAGCCTTGGACAAGGCATTGGCAGCAAAAGACACTTTCTTTCTTGGAAATGTCATGAATGACATCGGGATATTATATGAAAAGAAAGGGGATTTGGACAGCACTCTTTTTTATTACAATAAGTACAGGGAATTATCT
>JABDLO010000535.1 GCA_013002995.1 Saprospiraceae bacterium
ATTGTAAACAGCGTGAGAAATGAGGCATATCTTTCACAAGATGGACAGAGTGCTATTGTTAAGATCCAGAATAAGTTACCTGAACTGTCATTATATTATCCACATGTGATTCAACTATTTGATGGAAATGGTCAACTTCAATATTCCAGTGATGCCTCAGAAAATATAGCGAGAATTCCATGGGATCTTTTTAACGACTTAAAGGCCAATCTACAAGTAAAATCAATCAGTCAGGAAAATTACAGAAAGTCCTTTGTACCACTTTTTTATGAAGGTAATGAAGCATTTGCATTTCTATCAATTGAAGACCCTGGAATGCAGACAGGATATCAAAGCATCTATGACTTTATAGGTACTCTTCTTAATGTTTATGTATTTCTATTTTTACTTGCCGGGGCTATAGGAATATTTTTATCCAATTCTATAACGATGCCTTTAAGGAATCTAGCGGAAAAACTCAAAGAATTCAAAATAGGACGTCAAAATGAGCCTCTACAATGGGAAGGAAATGATGAAATAGGAACATTGATTAATGATTACAACAACCTGATTCATCAAGTTCAGGAAAGTGCTGATATTATAGCCAGGACGGAAAGAGATACTGCATGGAGGGAAATGGCCAAACAAGTTGCCCATGAAATAAAAAACCCGCTGACTCCAATGAAGCTTTCTCTCCAATACCTGCAGAGAGCCATTCAATCAGAAGGAGTAGACCCAAAGCCTATGATCAAAAGGGTATCGGCCACTTTAATTGAGCAAATTGACAACTTAAGCAACATCGCTAATGAGTTTTCCAACTTTGCAAAGATGCCAAAATCTAATAATGAAAAAGTAATCCTTAATGAATTGGTGGAGGCAGTTCATGACCTATTCAGAAAAAGAGATGACATGGATATCACTTTATCTGAACCCATCAATGAATTATATGTATTTGCAGATAGAAATCAGCTTGTGCGTATTCTTAACAACCTTGTTAAAAATGCAATTCAAGCCATCCCTACTGATCGTCGTGGAAAAATCAATATTGCACTATATCAAAGAGATCAAAATGCCGTTGTTGAAGTAAAAGATAATGGTATCGGAATTCCTGATCATATGAAGAAGAAAGTATTTACACCAAACTTTACTACTAAAAGTTCCGGAACAGGACTTGGACTAGCGATCTCAGCTAATATTATTGAAGGATTTAATGGTAAAATCTATTTTGATACAATTGAAAATGAGGGCACCAGGTTCTATGTTGAAATTCCTCTTATGAGACTAAGTGAGCATTCTACCGGAGTACACCGTGTCACCCTGGATTAAAAAAATCACTATTATAATTCGAACTCATCAGGCTGAGAAATGTTATTTTAGCATATAGAATAAACAAGCCATTTATGTTAGTCAACATTGGAATAATTCTCATAACTGTAATTGCCATGGAATTCGTGGCCTGGTTTACTCATAAATATGTAATGCATGGAGTATTATGGTCATGGCATGAAGATCACCATAAACCCCATTTCGAGAAGGAGGGATTTTTTGAAAAGAATGATTTATTCTTCCTTGTATTTGCAATACCAAGTGCAGCATGCTATATGCTGGGTACATTCTCAGCAGAATTAGGTTATCTGCTCTACATCGGAATAGGAATATCTATATATGGGCTAATTTATTTTCTTATCCATGATGTATATATCCATCAACGGTTTAAATGGTTTAAGCAATTAGATAGCAGATATAGTAAGGCGATATTAAAAGCTCATGGAGCTCACCACGCAGTTCAAGACAAGGAAGGCTGTGTGTCCTTCGGCTTGCTTGTAGTGGATAAAAAGTATTTCAGAAAACTTACAGCAGGATTTAAGAAATAAAATAATTTTCAAAAAAGAAAAGGCTCATGTTGATCGCATGAGCCTTTTTTCTTAAAAAGTTTTAGGACAAAATCCTTTATGAATTTAATACTTTATTCATCGTAATGCCTATCTCAGCTGGAGAATGCACTACATGAATACCACAAGATTCCATAATTTTCATTTTAGCTTCAGCCGTATCATCTTTTCCTCCGATGATTGCTCCGGCATGTCCCATTGTTCTTCCTTTGGGGGCGGTCTGACCAGCAATAAATCCAACTACAGGTTTTTTATTTCCAGTATCCTGGATATATTTAGAAGCTACTGCTTCATAGTTTCCACCTATCTCACCAATCATAACAATGCCTTCTGTCTCAGGATCTTCCATAAGAAGTTCCACAGCTTCCTTAGTTGGGGTTCCGACGATGGGATCACCTCCTATTCCTATTGCAGTTGATATGCCTAGGCCCGCCTTCACTATTTGATCAGCTGCTTCATAAGTCAAAGTACCTGATTTAGATACTATTCCAATCTTTCCCTTCTTAAAAACAAATCCTGGCATAATACCTACCTTAGCCTCTTCCGGAGTAATTACTCCCGGACAATTAGGACCTACGAGTCTACATTCTCTATCTTTAAGATATGCTTTCACCTTGACCATATCCTGAACAGGAATACCTTCCGTAATACAGATGATTACTTTGATTCCAGCATCAGCTGATTCCATAATTGCATCTCCTGCAAATGCAGGTGGAACAAATATTATTGAGGTATTTGCATCTACCTTATTTACAGCTTCAGCAACTGTATTAAAAACAGGTTTACCAAGGTGTTCCTGACCCCCTTTACCAGGAGTCACACCACCTACGACATTGCTTCCATATTCTATCATCTGAGTAGCATGGAATGTCCCTTCTTTTCCTGTAAATCCCTGAACAATAATTCTGGAATCTTTATTAACAAGAACGCTCATTAAGGTTAATCTTTTTTAATTATAAATACTTCTTCATTGTCTTTGTGCATGAAATATTTCTCACGCGCATATTTCTCCTGATCAGCCTCGAGTAGTTTTTTATCCTCCAATGCTTGTAAGTACATATCCTCGAAATCACTTTTCTCAGTTTCCATTTCTTCTATAATGGATTTTAATCTGTGCTGTGTAATCAGATTGTGCTTGTCTAGAAAAACAATCCACACCAGAAAGGCACACAAAGTGAGGGTATACTTATTGACATAAGACTGCCACGAAAAATTATGTAGTTTTCTTTTTGATCCCATGATGTTATCTTTTTAATATGTATATCCCTTTGGATAATACACATGATCAAAGATAATAATATTAACTATCCTAGAAGAGCTTTTCCGGGATATACTGCTGTATGCCCTAATTCTTCTTCTATTCTTAATAGTTGATTGTATTTCGCTATCCTATCACTCCTGGAAGCAGAACCTGTTTTAATCTGTCCAGTATTCAATGCCACCGCTAGATCTGCAATTGTTGTATCTTCTGTTTCACCTGATCTGTGGCTCATTACAGAAGTAAATCCGTTACGTGTAGCTAGATTAACAGAATCTATTGTCTCAGTCAACGAACCAATCTGATTCACTTTGATAAGGATTGAATTAGCAGCCTCAGTCTCTATACCTCTTTGTAGTCTTTTAGAATTAGTTACAAATAGATCATCTCCTACCAGCTGTACTCTATCTCCTAAGGCCTGTGTGAGTTTTGACCATCCTTCCCAGTCATCTTCATCCAATCCATCTTCAATTGATAAGATTGGATATTGATCACACCATTCCTTCCAATAACCGATCATGTCATCAGAAGTCAGTTTGCTTCCATCTGATTGGTGGAAGTGATAAACTTTCTCATCGGCCAAATAAAATTCGGATGTGGCAGCATCCATAGCAATCATTATATCTTCACCAGGTCTGTAACCTGCACTTTCAATCGCCTTTAATACAATCTCAATTGCTTCCTTATTCGATTTAATATTAGGTGCGAATCCTCCTTCATCACCTACATTCGTAGAGTATCCTTTGCTCTTAAGAACTTTCTTAAGATGATGGAAAACTTCAACTCCCATTCTTAATCCTTCTGAAAACATGTCTGCACCAATAGGCATGATCATGAATTCCTGAAAATCGATGCTATTATCAGCATGAGATCCTCCATTTAGAATATTCATCATGGGCACAGGCATCACATGGGCGTTTACACCACCAACATATCTGAAAAGTGACTGACCTGATTCCTGTGCTGCGGCTTTAGCAATAGCAAGAGAAACTCCTAATATAGCATTGGCACCCAGATTAGCTTTATTATCTGTACCGTCTAATTCAAGCATGATCTCATCAATATCTCTTTGCTCAAATACGTCTTCACCAAGCAAAGCTTCAGCAATCTGATCATTTACATGTTCTGTTGCTTTCAATACTCCTTTACCAAGGAATCTTGAATGATCATCATCCCTAAGTTCTACAGCTTCATATTTACCAGTAGATGCTCCTGAAGGAACAGCTGCTCGACCTACAATTCCATTTTCAGTAAGTACTTCAACTTCAATGGTTGGATTTCCTCTTGAATCGAGGATTTCGCGAGCTCTTATGTCTAAAATTGTGCTCATAGTTATTATTTATTATTCTTGATTAATTCAATGAAATCATCAAACAGGTACCTGGAATCATGAGGTCCGGGTGAGGCTTCAGGATGATACTGAACGGAAAAAGCCGGCTGTCCCTTTACTTTGATTCCTTCAATGGTATCATCATTAAGGTTCATATGGGTAATTTCCACCTTATCTGTATTGCTTCTTACTGCATCCGGGCTTACGCCAAATCCATGATTCTGACTTGTGATTTCACATTTACCACTAACAAGGTTCTTAACCGGGTGATTGATACCTCTGTGCCCATGATGCATTTTATAAGTTGGTATTCCCACTGATAATGCCAGCAATTGATGTCCTAAGCATATGCCGAACACTGGTTTTCCTGTGGCTACAATCTTTTTAATTGTTTCTACCGCATAGTCCATAGAAGCGGGATCCCCAGGTCCATTAGATAGGAAAAATCCATGAGGATTAAATTCATTAAGAGTAGCAAATGAAGTTTTGGCAGGAAATACTTTCAGGTATGCACCTCGCTCTACCATACAATTTAAAATATTTCGTTTTGTACCAAAATCAAGAACTGCAATTCTTAAATCATCATTTTCTTCTCCTATACTATAGGGTTCATTAGTAGAAACCCTGGAAGCAAGTTCAAGTCCTTCCATTGGTGGGGTTTCAGATAATTTCTTTTTTAATGAATTGATATCTAGATCTTCTGTTGAAATGATACAATTCATTGCCCCCTTGGATCGGATATGCCTTACTATCTCTCTGGTGTCAATACCATGGATACAAACAATTTCTTCTTCTTCAAAGTATTTTTGAATGTCCTGATCAGCAAGAGCCCTGGAATAATCAGACGTGAAGTTCTTACATATAAGACCTGAAATCTGAACCCTTTCTGATTCAGTATCAGCATTCTTGGTTCCATAATTACCTATATGTGCATTGGTAGCTACCAGCATCTGTCCAAAGTATGATGGATCAGTAAATACTTCCTGATATCCTGTCATTCCTGTATTAAAACATATTTCTCCGGTAGCAGTACCTTTTTTACCGGCAGCGAGACCTTCAAGATAAAATCCGTCTTCTAATAGTAATATTGCTTTTTCGAAAGGTGGGTTATTCATATTGTAAAAAATCTGAATATTTTAAAATCCTTGCAAATATAGTAACTCTGTGTAAAGAAAAAAGGCGATAACCATTGAGATTACCGCCTTTATATAATTTATTTTTTCATATTAGTTATTCTTCCTCCTGACTAGCTACCGGTGGAGTTGCTGCAGAACCTTTTTTTCTTCTTCTTCGTCTTCCTCCTGTCTTTGTAGCTGCCTTATTAGCAAGCATTACTTCGTTGAAATCAACCAACTCAATCATCGCCATTTCAGCTGAATCACCTTTTCTAAAACCAGTCTTTATAATTCTTGTATATCCTCCTGGTCTGTCTCCTACCTTTTCTGCAATGGGTCCGAATAATTCAGAAACTGAATTTTTATCCGTTAAGTAAGAAAATACAACCCTTCTATTGTGGGTGGTATTGGTCTTCGCCTTTGTAATTAGAGGCTCAATGAATACTCTTAATGCTTTAGCCTTAGCAAGAGTTGTATTGATTCTCTTGTGCTCGATTAAAGCCATTGATAAGCTTTTCATTAAAGCACTTCTGTGTCCTTTCTTACGGCTTAAATGATTGAATTTCTTTCCGTGTCTCATTTTTAAATGTTTTACTTCGCATCACTCACATAATTAGATTTACGGCTTATTCTAATAATTATGTGGGTATTATGCATTTTATATAATCGATCTGACCATTATGGTCAAGCCGTTCGATCAATATCTTAGTCTTCGTCTAGTTTGTACTTAGAAAGATCCATTCCGAAAGTAAGTCCTTTCATCTGGAGCAATTCTTCAATTTCCACCAATGACTTCTTACCGAAGTTTCTGAACTTCAATAACTCATGAGTGTCATATTTTACTAATTCTCCCAGTGAGTTAATCTTGGCAGCTTTAAGACAATTGTAAGCCCTTACAGAAAGGTCAAGATCCTCTAATGAAGTCTTAAGGAGCTTTCTCATATGTAAGATGTGCTCATCTACAATGTTTTCTTCTCTTGATGCAGCATCATCAAAGGTGATGTTTTCATCTGTAATCAACATCAAGTGTTGAATCATAATTCTGGACGCTTCTTTCACAGCATCCTCAGGGTGAATGGTACCATCTGTTTTAACATCGATGGTAAGCTTTTCGTAGTCAGTTCGCTGTTCTACCCTTGTATTTTCAATTTTATACGCAACCTTTTTAATTGGAGTATAAATGGCATCTACAGGGATAACTCCGATAGGTGCATCCTTGGCAAGATTTTCATCCGCAGGAACATAACCTCTACCTTTGGTTACTGTCAATTCAACCTCTAGACTCACTGAAGGTTCCATTTGACATATTACGAGCTCAGGGTTCATAATTTTGAAGACATTGGTGTGAGCTTCTATATCACCAGCTACAAACTCTTCTTTTCCTGTTATGGTTAAATAGATCTTTTCCTCTTTATTCTCATCGTCCTGGATCATAGGCTTCAGCCTGATCTGCTTGAGGTTAAGGATGATATCTACAACATCTTCAACCACACCATTAATGGTAGCAAATTCATGATCTACACCTGCAATTCTTACAGAAGAGATAGCATGCCCTTCCAATGAAGAAAGAAGAATCCTTCTTAGAGAATTACCTATTGTCTGACCAAATCCTGGTTCTAAAGGTTTGAATTCAAAGGTACCTTCAAAGTCATCTGATTTCTGAAGGATAATTTTATTGGGCTATTGAAAATTAAGCAGACTCATTATAAAAAATTAGAAGTTATGTGATAGATGATAAATGAAACAAGGCCGGTTTATAAAAACCAGCCGTATTGTTTACTTAGAATATAATTCAACGATTAATTGTTCGTTGATTTTTTCTGGAATCTTCTCTCTTTCTGGATATTCCATAAATTTACCTTCCATTCTGTCAGGATTCCATTCTAACCAACTGAAGTTTCTAACATCAGACTTACCAGCAACACTGTTTTGGATGGTTTCCAGATGTCTTGACTTGTTTCTTACCGATACTACATCGCTAGGAGTTAACAAATGAGATGGAATATTGGAAACAGTACCATTTACAAGTATGTGTTTATGAGAAACCAGTTGTCTGGCTGCTCTACGAGTTGGTGCAATTCCAAGTCTGAAAACGGTATTATCTAATCTCGCTTCAAGAAACTGAAGTAAGTTCTCACCCGTTACACCATCTTTACCAGAAGCTTTTTTGAATAAATTTCTAAACTGTCTTTCAAGTACACCATAAGTATACTTCGCTTTCTGCTTCTCCATCAACTGAAGGGCATAGTCAGACTTCTGTCTTCTCCTTCTGTTATTACCATGGTGGCCAGGAGGATACTTCCTCTTCTCAAATGCTTTATCGAATCCGAAGATTGACTCTCCGAATGATCTTGACTTTTTTGTTTTTGGACCAGTATATCGTGCCATTTATTTTTAACTATTTCTGAGGATCTTATAATATAGATTAAACTCTTCTCTTCTTAGGAGGTCTGCAACCGTTATGAGGAATAGGAGTGACATCCTTAATTCTAGTCACTTTAATTCCTACAGAATCAATTGTCCTGATTGCTGCTTCTCTTCCTGAACCAGGCCCTTTAACGAATACCTCTACTGATCTAAGACCAGCATCGTATGCTACTTGAGCAGCATCACTGGCAGCTATTTGTGCAGCATAAGGAGTATTCTTCTTGGAGCCTCTAAAACCAGATTTACCAGCAGAAGACCAGGAAATTACTTGACCTGCTTTATTTGTTAGTGAAACGATGATGTTATTAAAACTTGCCTGAATGTATGCTTTACCTTCAGGTTCAACGTTTACTTTTCTCTTTTTTACTTTTCTTGGTTTAGCCATTACCGGATATTATTTATAGCTTGATAGTTACCCTTTCAATTATTATTTAGTAGCCTTTTTCTTATTAGCTACAGTTTTCTTTCTTCCTTTTCTTGTTCTGGCATTGGTACGTGTACGTTGCCCTCTGAGAGGAAGACCTTTTCTATGCCTTAGGCCTCTGTAACAACCTATGTCCATCAACCTCTTGATATTCATCTGAACTTCACTTCTCAGTTCACCCTCAACAAGGTATTCATTTTGAATCATTCCAGATATTATCCTGATGTTTTCATCAGTCCAATCCTGAACTTTTGTGCTGTGATCAATACCAGCTTTATCTAGTATCTCCGCTGCTAATCCGTCTCCTATACCATAGATATACGTAAGACCGACTACGCCTCTTTTATTTTTTGGTAAGTCGTTACCTGCTATCCTTGCCATATATTCTTAATAATTAAATTATCCTTGTCTTTGTTTAAATCTAGGGTTCTTCTTATTGATGATATAAAGCTTCCCTTTTCTTCTTACGATCTTACAATCAGCAGATCTTTTCTTTATTGATGCTCTTACTTTCATCTCAAGTAGTTATTTATTTATATCGATATGTGATCCGTCCTCTGGTTAAATCGTATGGAGACATCTCAACAGAAACTTTGTCACCAGGAAGTATCCGTATATAATTCATCCTCATCTTTCCAGAGATAGTTGCAGTAATAATGTGATCATTTTCTAGACGTACCCTAAACATAGCATTTGAGAGTGCTTCTTCAATGATTCCATCTTGTTTTATAAGGTCTTGTTTAGCCATTTTTAAATTTCGGAGTGCAAATATCTATTTTTTTATTGAAATAACCTGAAGATTGTCGTTATTTTTAACCTTTTCTACTACTATTTCATGATTTGATAATATATCCGCTGTTCCATTGGATATAGCAACTGTATGTTCATAGTGTGCAGAGGGTAAACCATCCTTAGTAACTATCGTCCACCCATCATCATGTTGGCGGATGGCTTTCTTCCCCAGATTAATCATAGGTTCAATCGCAATTACAAGTCCCTTTTTTAATACCGGGCCTCTTCCCCTTTTACCATAATTAGGTACTTCTGGTGATTCATGGAGGCTCTTCCCTATCCCGTGTCCTACCAGTTCTCTTACAACTGAATATTTATTTTCAACTTCAGTATATCTCTGAATGGCATTACTGATATCACCTAGTCTCTTGCCGACAACCGCATTTTCAATTCCTTTATAAAGTGACTCATTAGTCACATTGCACAATCTCACAACGTCCTCTTCAACGCCTATCATTACGAATGTATAAGCTGAATCTCCGTAGAATTCATTTTTTAGAACACCACAGTCAACTGAAAGAATATCATCTTCTTTTACTTCTCTATCTGAGGGTATACCGTGCACAACCTGTTCATTAATAGATATGCACAATGTTGAAGGGAAACCATTGTAACCTTTGAAACCCGGAACTGCATCATGATCTCTTATAAATGTTTCTGCAAGTTCATCAAGTTGCTTTCCTGTGATTCCAGGTCTGATATGTTCCGCAACCAATGTGAGGGTTTTACTTACCAGCAAACAACTTTCTCTTATTAATTCAATTTCCTCCGGTGTCTTAAAGTAGATCATAATCCAATTACATGCTGGCACCTATCTGAATACCGCTGCTGTTACGACCTTTAAGTTTACCTGACTTGACAAGACCATCATACTTTCTCATTAGAAGGTAACTTTCAATCTGCTGGAGTGTATCTAATACCACCCCAACAAGGATCAGTAATGAAGTACCTCCAAAGAAAAGAGCAAATCCATCATTCACTCCAAAGATTGCTATGATTGCAGGTAATATTGAAAGAAAACCAAGGAAGAAAGATCCTGGTAATGTTATTCTAGTAGTTAGTGTATCAATGTACTCCTGAGTTTGTCTTCCCGGCTTAATTCCAGGAATGAAGGAATTCTGTCTCTTAAGAAACTCGGCATATTGCTGAGGATTAACCAAGAGAGCAGTATATACATATGTAAATACGACCACTAAAAAGAAGAACAATATATTATATGGAAGTGATTTCCAATTAGATAACTCAAATAATAAACCACCAGTTGCCTGATCCTGACCACCTAACCATCCAGCGATAGTGATCGGCAAGAACATAATCGCCTGAGCGAAAATGATAGGCATAACACCTGCAGCATTCACTTTTAAAGGAATATAGTCTCTGGCACCAGCAACCGGAATATTATTTCCTGTTCTTCCTACCATTCTTTTAGCAAATTGGATTGGGATCCTCCTCACTCCTTGAACAATAAGAATTGTAGCCAATACTACGAAGAACAAAGCAACTAACTCTCCAAGAAGAATAAATAGACCGCTCTTAGCCAACTGGTTCTGGATCTCCGCAACAAATGATGCAGGTAATGTAGCTATGATACCAATCATGATCAAAAGTGAAATACCATTACCAATTCCTCTATCAGTAATTTTTTCACCCAGCCACATTGCAAATATAGTACCCGTAGAAAGTATAATAATATTACTAAACCAGAATACTGTCGGATTAATATTAGGGTCCACAGCTCCTTGTGATGAAACATAGGCAAGATAAGAACTACCCTGAACCAGTGTAATTGCTACTGTAAGCAACCTGGTGATCTGAGTGATTTTCTTTCTTCCTGACTCACCTTCTTTCTGCTGCAATCTCTGGAAGTATGGAACCGCAAAACCCAATAACTGAATGATAATCGATGCCGTAATGTAAGGCATGATACCTAGGGCAAAAATAGCTCCTTTATTGAAAGCTCCGCCGGTGAAGGTATTGATTAGGCCAAGAATATCAGATGCATTCCTACCTGAAGTAGCTAATTCCAGTGCCTCATAATTTACACCCGGAAGAACAATATATGATCCAAGTCTATAAACAAAAAGAATAGCTAAGGTGAATAAAATTCTATTCCTTAGCTCATCAATTTTCCAAATATTCTTGAGCGTTTCAATAAATTTATTCATAATGATTTTTATACAAGGTTAACCGAGCTTCCTGAAGCTTTAATCTTTTCTTGTGCAGTTGCTGAAGCTGCGTTTACTGTAACAGACACCTTCGCTGTTAATTCACCATTAGCCAGCAACTTAACCTTATCTCCTTTATTAATGATTCCGTGAGCTACCAAAGTTTCATGATTGATATCATTAATACCAAATTTTTCATGAATACTCTGAACCTTAGAAAGATTTAAAGGGACATATGATGTTCTATTAGGATTTTTAAATCCTCTTTTAGGAAGTCTCATCTGAAGGGGCATCTGACCTCCTTCGAAGTTTCTTTTCCTGCTGTATCCTGATCTGGATTTAGCTCCTTTATGACCTCTCGAAGAAGTTCCTCCATATCCAGAACCCTGACCTCTTCCCAATCTTTTATTTGATTTTACAGAACCTTTGGCAGGTTTTAAATTATGCAATTCCATGATCTTGTATTTTAAGCTTTTTCAACTTCGACAAGGTGTGCAACCTTTGCCACCATCCCGTTAATCTGAGGTGATACTTCTTTTACTACTGACTGGTTCATTTTCCTGAGACCAAGAGCCACTAATGTGTCCTTAACTCTTTTGCTTCTGTCAATAGAACTTTTTACCTGTGTAATTTTTATCTTCTCCATGATTGTTATCTGATCTAGATCTTATCCATTATAGACTTTGTCAAGCGAAACTCCTCTCTGCTTGGCTACATCTTGAGCACTTCTCAATTTCTGAAGTGCATCAACAGTTGCTTTAACCACATTATGAGGATTGGAAGAACCTTGAGATTTAGCAAGTACATTGTGTACACCTGCAATTTCAAGAACTGCTCTCATCGCACCACCTGCAATAACTCCTGTACCATCTGCAGCTGGCTTAATCAAGACTTTACCAGCACCATACTTCCCTTTTTGTTCGTGAGGAATGGTACCTTTTATAATTGGAACTTTTACAAGACTTTTCTTTGCATCGTCTACTGCTTTAGCAATCGATTCGCTGACATCTCTTGCCTTTCCGAGACCATGACCTACTGTACCATTTCCATCCCCGACAACTACCAGGGCAGAAAAACTAAATGTTCTACCACCTTTAGTAACCTTAGCTACCCTCTGGAGGCTTACCAGTTTTTCTTTTAACTCAGTATCTGCGGGTTTTACTCTTCTTTTATCTGCCATTGAAAGTTATTTTAAAATTTTAATCCTGCTTCTCTGACACCATCTGCAAGAGCTTTCACTCTTCCATGATATAAATATCCAGACCTATCAAAAACAGCAGTTGTAAGATTCATATCGATGAGCTTCTGACCAAGGGCTTTACCCACTTCTTTTGCTACTTCTGACTTCTTTCCTGATGATGTAACAGATTTAGAAGAAGCAGATGCAATGGTAACACCACTGATGTCATCGACAGCTTGAGCATAGATATTATTGTTGGATCTGAAAATAGAGATCCTTGGCTTTTGTGCTTCTCCCCGGATCTTTCTTCTGATCCCCAGGCGGATTCTCTTTCTCCTTTTAACTTTTAAGTCCATTGATCAATACGATATTAAATGGTTAAATATTATTTAGCAGCTGTTTTACCAGCTTTTCTTCTAATTTCCTCACCCTTGAACCTTACTCCTTTACCTTTATATGGTTCAGGCTTTCTGAATGCTCTGATCTTAGCAGCAATCTGACCAATCAGTTGCTTGTCGATGCCTTCAAGACTTACCATTGGATTCTTCCCTTTTTCCATAGCTGTTGTAACCTTAAGCTCATCAGGCACATAGAAATAAATCGGGTGAGAATATCCAAGAGTTAATTCTAACAGGTTTCCTGAATTATTAGCTCTATAACCTACACCTACTAATTCAAGATCAATTTTATAACCGTCTGATACCCCTTGAACCATATTCGAGACCAATGATCTGTACAATCCATGCATAGATCTGTGTCTTTTAGAATCTGTAGGTCTTTTAATCTTAAGTTCTCCTTCTTCAATATTTAATTTAAGATCACCATCCAACTGCTGAGTTAATTCACCTTTAGGTCCCTTAACCGTAATAAGATTACCCTTTGTTACATCAACAGTAACACCTTGTGGTAATGAGATGATTGCATTTCCTATTCTTGACATGATGTGTAGGTTATTGCTTTAATTAATAAACGTAACAAAGTACTTCTCCACCAAAATTCTTAGCCCTTGCCTGCTTGTCTGTCATCAAACCATGAGATGTAGATATTATCGCAATTCCGAGGCCATTTATAATTCTAGGTAATTTATCAGCAGACGAATATTGTCTTAGACCTGGTTTACTAATTCTACCTAATTTCCTAATGACCGGCTCTTTAGTACCTTTATTATACTTCAGGGCGATATCAATCATTCCATGCTTTCCAGCTTCCTGGTTGAATCTGTATTTGTGAATATATCCTGAATCATATAAGATCTCAGTTATACCTTTCTTAAGATTAGAAGCAGGGATAGATACTGTTCTGTGACCAGCTTTCTGAGCATTTCTAATTCTTGTTAGATAATCTGCAATTGGATCAGTTACTGCCATTGTTATATTTAATAAGTATTATTATCTAATTAATTACCAACTTGCTTTTGTGATACCAGGTATTTTACCTGCGAGAGCCATCTCTCTGAAGGTAACCCTGTTTATACCAAATTTCCTCATATACCCTTTTGGTCTTCCAGTAAGTTTACATCTATTATGCAATCTCACAGGTGAAGAATTTTTAGGTAGTTTATCAAGAGCTTCCCAGTCACCTTCTTTCTTCAACTTTTCTCTTAGCTCTTTATACTTGGCAACCATTTTTTGCCTTTTAGCTTCTCTTGCTATGATGGATTTCTTTGCCATTAGTTATTTTGATTTTTAAATGGAAGTCCTAATTGTTTAAGTAATTCAAGTGCTTCTGCATCAGTCTGAGCAGTGGTAACAAAGGTGATATCCATACCATTGATCTTATTCACTTTGTCCAGATCAATCTCCGGAAAAATGATATGTTCCTGAATACCCATTGTATAGTTACCTCGGCCATCGAAGCTTTTGTCATTAATTCCTCGAAAGTCTCTTACCCTTGGAAGTGCAACAGAAATAAGCCTCTCAAGAAACTCATACATCCTTTCATCTCGCAGAGTTACCCGCGCCCCAATGGTCATTCCTTCTCTAAGTTTAAAGTTAGATACGGACTTTTTAGCTTTTGTAGGTACTGCTTTCTGCCCAGCAATAATGGTCAATTCTTTCAAAGCACTGTCTACAAGCTTTTTATCCTGTGTAGCTCCTCCAATTCCTTGGTTGATGCATATTTTATCCAATCTAGGGACTTGCATGATTGACTTATATTGGAATTTTTCAGCCAATTTAGGAACAACCTCTTCCCTGTATTTAGTCTTTAATGATGGTGTAAAACTCATTACTTAATAGTTTCTCCAGATTTTTTAGAATATCTTACTGACTTACCGTCTACTACTTTTCTACCTACTCTTGTTGCGTCTCCTGATTTAGGATCTACAAGCATAACATTAGAAGCATGAATTGGAGCTTCCATTTCAATAATTCCTCCAGGATTGTCATTCGTCGGCTTGGTATGCTTTTTTACCATGTTCACACCTTCAATGATCACCCTATTCTTACTAAGCAAAACCTCTTTTACTTCACCCTGAGTCCCTTTATCATCACCAGAAATAACGACTACTTTGTCTCCTTTCTTTATGTGAAGTTTGGGTTGGAATCTTTTACTTTTATTACTCATTGTATTTAAGCTTTAAATGGGAAATTATAGCACTTCTGGTGCAAGTGAAATGATCCTCATGAAGTCTTTATCCCTTAGCTCTCTTGCTACAGGTCCAAAAATTCTAGATCCTCTTGGCTCTCCAGCTGTATTTAAAAGTACAACTGCATTGTCATCGAATCTTATGTAAGAACCATCTTTTCTTCTTATCTCTTTATTGGTCCTGACGACTACAGCTCTGGATACCGTTCCCTTCTTAAGCCCTCCTGGAGTAGCTTCTTTAACCGTCACAACAATGGTGTCACCAATTGAAGCATACCTTCTTTTTGATCCTCCAAGCACTTTGATACAGAGTACCTCCTTGGCACCACTGTTATCTGCAACTTTTAATCTTGTTTCCTGCTGAATCATTTCAGTCTATATTTATTAAATAGTAATTATTTAGCTCTTTCAACGATTTCTACGAGTCTCCACGCTTTCCTTTTGCTCAAAGGACGAGTCTCCATGATCTTTACAGTATCACCTTCATTGCACTCATTTTTTTCGTCATGTGCAACAAACTTTTTACTCTTCTTTACGAATTTTCCATAGATAGGGTGCTTCAGTTTTCTCTCTACCAAAACAGTAATCGATTTATCCATTTTATTACTGGCGACTACTCCTATCCTTGATTTTCTTTCTTTTTGAACCATCGTTGGTTGAATTATCTTTTTAGTTATTTTCTTCTTTCTCTGATTTTAGACCTCTTGGCAACTTGCTCGGCAGACATAGCCGCAACTTCCCTTCTCCTCTGCTCACTTTTAAGCCTTGCGATATCTCTTCTTATTTCTCTAATAACAAGAGGATTATCAAGACCTTTTACACTGTGGTCAAATTTTACCTTGGTTAATTGTTTTACCGTTTCTTCAATCTCATTAGCAAGATTCTCATCGGTAAACTCTTGTAATTCTATGTATTTTTTAGTTGCCATTTTATTCTATTAAAATGTCTTATAATTCATTCAATTATTCTCCGTCGTAATCTCTTCTTACGACAAACTTAGTCTGTACAGGAAGTTTTTGAGCAGCCAATCTCAATGCCTCTTGAGCAATTTCCAATGAAACTCCATCCATTTCAAACATAATTCTTCCGGGTTTGATCCTTGCCACCCAATGATCAACAGCTCCTTTCCCTTTACCCATCCTAACCTCTAATGGCTTGGCAGTGATTGGTTTATCCGGAAAAATTCTTATCCACACCTTTCCTTGCCTCTGCATATATCTGGTCATTGCAACCCTTGCAGCTTCAATCTGCCTGTTGGTAATTCTACCAGCGTCCAATGATTTAAGACCAAATGAACCAAAGGAAATAGAACTTCCTCTATAAGCATCACCTTTGATTCTACCTTTCTGCTGCTTTCTATATTTTGTTCTTTTTGGCTGTAACATGTGTACTTTTTTTACCTATTTCTATGGATTTTCAAAAAGTGGTGCAAAGGTAAAAAAATTACCTGACACCCGCTTAATTACCTTCTTCTATTTCCTCCACGTCCTCTTCCGCCTCTTCCTCTTCCACCTCTTCCTTTCTTAGTATCAACTCCTACATTTGGGGATAGATCTCTCTTACCTAAAACTTCACCTTTACAGATCCACACCTTAACTCCGATCTTACCGTACACAGTATTCGCTTCAACTAAAGCGTAATCTATATCTGCTCTAAATGTATGAAGTGGCGTTCTACCATCTTTGTATTCTTCACTTCTTGCCATCTCTGCACCGTTCAATCGACCACTTATCCTCACTTTGATGCCTTCAGCACCTGCTCTCATCGTTGACTGAATAGCCATTTTAATTGCTCTTCTATAGTTGATCCTAGCTTCAATCTGCTTGGCAACGTTTTCACCAACTATGTAAGCATCCAACTCCGGCTTCCTTATCTCTACAATATTGATCTGAACATCTTTGCCAGTAAGTTTTTTCAACTCCTCCTTAATTCTATCAACTTCCTGACCACCCTTTCCGATGATGATTCCTGGACGCGAAGTATGGATGGTAACAGTTATTCTTTTTAAGGTACGCTCAATAATAATACGAGCAATTCCTCCTTTATGAATTCTTGCTTTCAGGTAGGTTCTGATTTTTTCATCTTCAACTACTTTGTCAGCAAAGTCTCGACCACCGAACCAGTTGGATTCCCAACCCCTGATGATTCCTAACCTGTTACCTATCGGATTTGTCTTTTGACCCATTTATTGTATTGTTTTACGATTAGTCTTTTTAATTATTCTTCAACCTCTTCAATCTCTACCTCTGTGCCTTCGTCTTCGCTTTCTATCTCTACTCTATTCTCCACGAATAGAGTCACATGATTCATTCTCTTTCTTATCCTATGAGCCCTTCCGTGAGGAGCTGGACGATATCTTTTCAGCATAGTACCTCCATCGACCATCGCCTTGGAAATGTACAGATCGTAATCTTCAGCATTTAAAAGCATATCATTCTTTGCTTCCCAGTTAGCTACAGCTGATAAAACCAATTTCTCAACCCACTCTCCAGCTTCCTTCTTGGTATACCTGAGAATGTTAAGGGCCTCATCAACGGATTTGCCTCTGATGGTATCAACAACCAACCTCATCTTTCTGGCTGACATCGGACAATTCTTAAGTTTTGCAACAGCTTCCATCTGTATATAATTTATTTAGAGCTCTTCTTATTATTTTCTATTACCTGAATGACCTTTGAATGAACGTGTCGGTGAAAACTCACCTAATTTGTGTCCAACCATGTTTTCAGTTATAAATACAGGAACAAACGTCTTCCCATTATGTACTGCAATAGTCTGTCCTACCATCATAGGTATAATCATTGAAGACCTTGACCAGGTCTTAATAACAGTCTTTCTGGTAGACTCCTGTGCAGTTTCCACTTTCTTCAATAATGAATGATGTACGTAAGGTCCTTTTTTTAATGATCTTGCCATTTCCTATTTGTTTATGGTCTTAAGATTTATTTTTTCCTTTTAGAAATAATCAATTTGGAAGAAGGCTTGTTAGCTTTTCTAGTCTTCTGTCCTTTGGCCATTACACCTGTACGTGACCTTGGGTGACCTCCTGAAGCTCTACCTTCACCACCTCCCATCGGGTGATCTACTGGATTCATCGCAACACCTCTGGTTCTTGGTCTTCTTCCTAGCCACCGCTTTCTACCAGCTTTACCTAAAACTGTAAGACCATGATCAGGATTACTTGTTGTTCCAATCGTTGCTTTACAAGTGAGTAACACTTTCCTCACTTCACCAGAAGGCAACTTCACAATAGCATACTTCCCTTCTCTACCCATCATTACACCATAAGTTCCTGCTGATCTCGCTAGAGATGCGCCTCTTCCCGGGGTTAACTCAATAGCATGTATAGAAGAACCTAATGGAATATTACTTAAATACAAAGCGTTACCTACATCTGGATTTGCCTTCTTACCTGACATTACCGTATCTCCAACTTTTATCTTATCCGGTGCAATGATGTACCGCTTCTCTCCATCAGCATAAGCAACCAGGGCAATGTATGCGGATCTGTTCGGATCGTATTCAATGGTCTTAATAGTACCAGGTATACCCTCCTTATCTCTCTTAAAGTCAACGACTCTATACTTCTTCTTATGACCGCCTCCGATATGTCTCATGGTCATCTTACCATCATGATTTCTACCTCCAGACTTTGACTTACCCTTAGTAAGACTCTTTTCAGGCCTATCAGTTGTAACAGCAGAATAGTCATTTCCTAATCTGAATCTTGTACCAGGAGTTACCGGATTATATTTTTTTAAAGGCATTACTTAAAAATTTTAAAGTTTATATATCTCCGAAGAAATCGATAGACTCCCCTTCTGATAGGGTCACTATTGCTTTCTTGAAGGAACTCACAGAACCTCTAATGATTCCTGATTTGGTATTTCTTACTTTTGATTTAGAGGGCATAGTTGCTGTATTAACTGCCTCTACAGAGACGTTATACATTTCCTCTACAGCTTTTCTGATCTCAACTTTATTGGCCATTTTATTTACAACAAAGCTGTACTGACCAAGAGTATCAGAAAGCGTTTCAGATTTCTCTGAAATTATTGGTTTTACAAGTATTTCTTTTGCCATTTCTTTTTAGTATTTATAATTAGGCAAATGTTTCAACCAACTTTTCAACTGCACTCTCTGAAAGAAGCAGTTTATTGGCATTTAATATTTCATAAACATTAAGATCCTTAGCATTAACTACCCCACTGTTAGAAACATTTCTACTTGACAAGTAGAGGTTTTTATCATAGTCATTTAAAACAAGGATACTTTTTGCATTACTTAACTCCATGTTACTTAAAACATTGACATATTTGCTTGTCTGAGGCGCATCAAATGTAAAGTCCTCTACAACTACAATTCCTCCTTGAGAAGCTTTGTATGAAAGAGCAGATGCTTTGGCAAGTGATTTAACCTTTTTATTAAGCTTCAATCTATAATTTCTTGGTCTAGGACCGAACACTCTACCTCCTCCTCTGAATAATGGATTCTTTATAGAACCAGCTCTTGCTGTACCTGTTCCCTTCTGCTTTTTGATCTTTCTGGTAGATCCAGCAATGTCAGCTCTTTCTTTAGCAGCATGTGTTCCCTGGCGTTGTGCAGCGTTATAAGATTTTACTGCTAGATATACAGCATGCTCATTGGGCTCAATGCCAAAGATATTGTCCGGAAGATCAACCTGTCTCCCAGTTGATTTACCTTCTATATTTATTACATCTACCTTCATTGGTTATATTTTTATAGCAATCCGAATTGCTTACTTTTCAATAATTACAAATGACCCTTTACTTCCAGGAATAGCACCTTTTATTAAGAGTACATTTTTCTCTGGAATAACTTTAAGCACTTCTAGGTTTTTAATCTTAGCTCTTTTGTTACCAGTCTGACCAGCCATTCTCATACCCTTATATACTCGAGATGGAGTAGATCCTGCACCGATAGAACCAGGAGCTCTTAATCTATTGTGCTGACCATGAGTAGCATCTCCAACACCGCGAAATCCATGCCTCTTCACTACACCTTGAAATCCTTTTCCTTTGGAAGTACCTACTGCATTTACATAATCTCCTTCCTGGAAAACTTCTGTTGCACTGATCTCATCGCCTAGAGATTTCTCTAAGTCACAATCACGGAATTCTACCAATTTCTTTTTAGGAGTGGTACTTGCATTTTTGAAATGACCCACCATCTGCTTGGAAGTGTTCTTAACTTTAGTCTCACCATATCCTACCTGAATGGCATTATAACCATCAGTATCAACAGTTTTAACTTGAGTTACTATGTTGGGAAGTGTTTCCACAACAGTGCAAGCGATGTTACGACCTTTATCATCAAAAATGCTGGTCATACCTATTTTCTTACCTATTAATCCGTTCATCGTTTAGGTTTTAAAAAAAAGTAATAAGAATACAATGCCGCCGAAGCAGCTGAATGCACCTTATATATTATGTCAACTTAACCTGGATGTCTACACCTGAAGGGAGCTCTAACTTTGATAGAGCGTCTACCGTATTCTGCGTAGGTGTATAAATCTCGATCAACCTCTTGTGGGTCCGTAGTTGAAACTGCTCACGAGATTTCTTATTTACGTGCGGGGATCGCAGAACGGTAAATATTTCTTTCTCCGTGGGCAGCGGAATCGGACCTGAAATTACAGCACCACTGTTTCTAACAGTCTTCACTATTTTCTCCGTACTCTTGTCCACTAAATTGTGATCATAAGAACGAAGTTTGATTCTGATTTTTTGATTCATAACCCAGTTATAAAATTTTCGCCTCTTCTAAAGCGGCTGCAAAGATAATAATCTTTATTTATTAATCAATAATTTTTTAAACTTTTACTTCACCTTTGGCTTTCTCAATAACTTCCTGAGCAATACCCTTAGGCGCCGGAGCATAATGTGAAAACTCCATCGTGCTACTTGCTCTACCAGAAGTAATGGTTCTAAGCTGAGTAACATATCCAAACATCTCAGATAATGGAACATCAGCTGAAATCGCTACTGCACCTCCAGATCTTTGTTCCTGACCTTTAGGAAGACCTCTTCTTCTGTTCAAGTCTCCAATCACAGATCCAGTATACTCTTCCGGAGTTACCACTTCCAGTTTCATGATAGGCTCTAGAAGTACAGGCTTCGCTTTCTGAGCAGCAGCCTTGAATCCTTCTTTAGCACAAAGCTCAAATGCAATTGGCTTAGAATCCACTGCGTGAGTAGCACCATCATACAACTTCACTTTCATGCTATCTATGTTGTATCC
>JABDLO010000537.1 GCA_013002995.1 Saprospiraceae bacterium
TTGAACCTTCCTGTTGTTGAAAAAATAGGCTCACCGGTACAGATCGCAACCACCTGTATCGGCTTGGGTCAAAATTATTCAAAGCTTGGAGATAGGAGAAATGGAATCAAATATTATGAGCAGGCATTGAAAATTGCTGAAGAACATGATCTTATCGAAGCACAAAATCGTGCTGCAGAAGGGTTATTGAACTTTTATATCGAAACCGGCAATTCTAAGCTGGCCAATAATGCCCTCAATATTTATAAGTCAACAAGAGACACCCTCCAGGCAAGAGCCATTGATAAGAATGTATTGGAAGTCAATACAAAATATGAAACAGAAAGAAAGGAAAATGAAATTGCCCTTCTCAATAAAGAAAATGATCTGAAAGCCCTTCAACTTTCTACCAGGAAAAAGCAGTTGTGGGGGCTTGGAATAGCGTTGGTGCTGTTTGGGTTTTTGTTGTATCGACTCTTTGGCCTTAACGGCAAATTGAAAAAAGCGCTTGGTGAGAAAAACATCCTGTTGCAAGAGATCCATCACCGAGTTAAAAACAACCTGCAGGTCATTTCTTCCTTGCTGGGATTACAATCAAGATATGTAAAGGATGAAGGGGTACTCGATGCAATTAAATCGGGAAGGGGAAGGGTTCAATCCATGTCTCTGCTTCATCAAAATCTGTATAGGGAGGAAAACCTGAAAGGGGTAAAGATGAAGGAATACTTTACCAACCTCACCCAAAATCTATTTGACACCTACAATATTGATGAAGACAACATCAGCTTTACAACTGATATTGAGGACCTGGAACTCGATATTGACACTGTCGTCCCTCTAGGATTAATAGCCAATGAATTGATCACCAATGCACTGAAGCACGCATTCCAGGAAGGCGAAGAAGGGGTCATTCATGTTGCCTTAAAAGAATCTGGGGGTCGATTACATCTTACGGTGTCTGACAATGGAAAAGGATTGCCTGAAGGAGTTTTACCCATATCAGGAGGATCACTTGGATCGAAGCTGATCAATTCATTTGCTGAAAAGCTGGATGCAAAAGTGGTGGTAGATAATTCCGATGGAACCTCAATAACCATTGATGCGGGGAGCTACAAAAAAGCTTCTTAACCAAATCACTTATTATGACCAGTGTATTAATTGTAGAAGATGAACCCGCCATAGCACAGGAAATAGCTTTGATATTAGAGTCCGAAGGCTATCAGATTGCGGGAATTGCAGGAAGTGCAGCAAAAGCACTGGATATCCTAGCACTTCGAAAGCCGGATATTGCCTTACTGGATATCGCCCTGAAAGGACATGACAATGGAGTAGATCTGGCACACATCATCAATAAGAATTATAAAATTCCCTTTGTCTTTCTTACATCTTTCTCGGATCAACTCACCCTGGAAAAAGTCAAGGAGACCTATCCATATGGATACATTGTTAAGCCGTATAAGGATAAAGATTTGGCTCCAGCACTTGAAGTGGCATTGATGCGACACAGTGTATTTGGTAAAAAAAGTTTTCCAAGTAGAGAAAAACTGCATAATCAAGCTGGTGTATCGCTCACCAAGCAGGAGTACATGGTCCTGGAAGAAATATGGAAAGGCCATAAAAACAAGGAAATTGCTGAAAACATCGGTTTATCTATCAATACCATCAAGACCCACATTTCCAATATTTACCTCAAGCTGGATGTACACAACAGGGGAGCGGCACTGGCTAAGATCCGATCACTGATGTAATGGACTAAAGTCCATTTTCCATACCTCTGGGTATAAAGCCATAAATAAATGCTTGCCCTGAAGGGGCAAAACCATCAAAGAGATGGGTTGCAAAACCTATCGATAAGAGAATATTGTATAAATAGCCCTGAAAGGGCTAAACTCTGGAGCAGGGACTTTAGTCCCGGAATTAATCACATTTCAAGCCATTTCTCCTTACTCTTCCCACTCTCAATCACCTTATAAATAAACTCCATTCCCCTCACCCCATCATCAATGGTAGGAAAATCTGTATCGTATGGTTCTGGTGATCTGCCCTCCAATCTTGCCTGAATGCATCTTGCAAAATTCCGGTATATATTGGCAAATGCTTCCAGATATCCTTCCGGGTGTCCGGCCGGAATTCGAGTATGAGCCTGGGCAGAAGGATACAATTCACCCACACCTGTTCTCAACATTTCTGTTGGCTTATCCAGCCATTTCACCCAGAGGGTATTGGGTTTCATCTGCCTCCATTCAAGTCCGGCCTTGGTTCCATAAATTCTAATGTTGAGATCGTTTTCTTCCCCCGCAGATATCTGACTGCAACTCAATATTCCTCTTGCCCCATTATCAAAATGAAGCAGTACATTTCCGTCATCATCAAGTAAGCGACCTTCTACCAGAGTTGATATATCTGCACACATTTTTTCAATTTTAAGGCCAGTGATATATTCTGCAAGATTTTCAGCGTGGGTGCCAATGTCCCCAATAGCTCCGGCTATTCCTGAACGGGCCGGATCCGTCCGCCAGGATGCTTGTTTTTGGTCTGTACCTTCCAGGAAGGTGGATAGCCATCCCTGTGGATATTCAACCACTACTTTCCTAATCGTACCTATGTCTCCATTGGCTATCATGGCTTTGGCCTGCTTGACCATAGGGTAGCCGGTGTAATTATGGGTAAGGGC
Organism: Saprospiraceae bacterium; assembly: GCA_013002995.1. Taxonomy (GTDB): domain Bacteria; phylum Bacteroidota; class Bacteroidia; order Chitinophagales; family Saprospiraceae; genus JABDLO01. The sequence goes on from JABDLO010000537.1 coordinate 2,654, forward strand.
GAATATCAACCCACTCTCATCCACAACTTTCTTTAAATCATATGCTTCTTCCAGATTAAAACAAAGTGGCTTATCACTGATGACATGGAAGCCATTTTCAATGGCCATCTTAGCAGGACCATAATGGACATGGTTTGGTGTAACGATGGAAACAAAATCCATCCTTACATCTTCGGGCAATTCTTTCTCTCCAAGGATCATATCCTGGTAGGTAGCATAACACCTTTCTTCAGGGAGGTACAATTCCTTTCCACTGGCCTTGCTTCTTTCCGGATTGCTGCTGAAAGCACCACAGACCAACTCAATCTGTCCGTCCAGGGCAGCTGCCATTCGGTGTACTGCTCCTATGAATGCACCCTGGCCACCACCGACCATTCCCATTCTGATTTTTCTCATTTTTTATGTGATTTATCTGGACTCTAATCTACTCCTTTTTTTCCTCTTTCTTATCTGCCCATCGCATGATATGTGGGTATTAACCTCACCGAATGGACCAATATTTTCCATATTCTTGGTGGTTGAATCAGGAAGAAGGTTTAGATGATTCTTCCTTGATAAAAAGATCAATTATTCGCTCTAGTGTTTTCAAAGGAACAGCCCCATTTTCAAGGATCTTATCGTGGAATGACCGGATATCGAAGTTTTCACCCAAAGCCTCTTCAGCTCGCTTTCTCAATTCACGGATCTTTAGTTCTCCGATCTTATAAGAAACAGCTTGCCCTGGCCATCCAATGTAACGATCGATTTCAGTAGTAACCTCATGAATGGAAAGTGCAGTATTTGAAGCCATATAATCAATGGCTTTCTGTCGATCCCATCCTTTATAATGGATTCCTGGGTCAACCACTAACCTACAAGCTCGCCACATTTCATACGTCAACCGACCAAAGTCTTCATAGGGAGTGGTATAA
>JABDLO010000008.1 GCA_013002995.1 Saprospiraceae bacterium
GGTTATAACATCAAGCAAATGCCAATCACCGATCAAGCATCCTTAAGGAAAACACGCCCAACCCTGTCTAACAAACCACCATTTTATAGTAAGACCGTAGAAGCAGAAGGAGGAAATATCCTGGAAAGGGTTCCAAACAAGGAGTATCCGACTTCAAAATTCAATAGGTTTTCAGGCATCTTCAATTTCCACAGTATCATTCCGGAATGGCAGCCGCCTGAGTTTTCGCTTTCACTATTGTCAGACAATACTTTTTCCACACTTTCTGCATCGATAGAAGGAAAGTACAACTACAATGAGAATACATTTAGATATGGTGCCGGACTCCGATATGCAGAATTCTACCCCATCATTAATGCCTCCTATGTATTATCCAATCGGGAAGCTATTTTCTACAACTTTGCTCCTCAGGGTGATTCAGCAGTTGTCCAGGAAATTGTCATTGACAGTTGGAATGAAAATCGGGCAACGGCAGGGCTAACATTACCCTTCAACTTCTCGAGTGGGAATTTTAATAACTTCCTCAACTTCTCATCCTACTATCAAAATACAAGGATAGATGTTGACGATCCATCTGATGACAGGATTTTAAGAAGGGACACAACAGTGGTCGGTGCAGGTAACCTTAATCAATTTACTACCCTATTTACCGATCCTATTTCGGACCAGACGATCCATACCCTTGACTTAAGGTTGAGCTTTAATATGACCAAGTTTATGGCCAGGCAACATTTACGGCCAAAGGTTGGATTTTCATTCCTTGCCAGGTATCGTGCCAACGTTGGAAATAATAACTTAGAAGGAAATACCTTTCTTGCCAGAGGCCTCATTTTCCTACCCGGATTCAAGCGAAACCATAGCCTTTCATTAGATGCCATGATGGTCAATGAAGACATACTGTCACAATATCGTTATTCTGATCTTTTCATATATCCCAGGGGGTATGATGCATCCTTGCGTCGTGACAGGTTTTTAAAAGTGGGTGTCAACTACAGGTTTCCGATAGCCTACCCTGATTGGGCCATTGGTGGCCATGCATTTATCAAAAGGCTAAAAGGAAATGTATTCTTTGACTATGGACGGTTTGGAGTGACCAGTTTTCCTTTTACTGAGCAATACAGCAATGCCAGTTCGCTCGGGTTTGAGCTAGGAATAGATTTTCGAGCGTTCCGTTTACTGGAAATCGACCTGGGAATGAGGTACAGCTATCTATTGAATGAGGACTTAATAAGTGGCAGTCGTCATCAATTTGACTTTTTTGTTGTGAGTATAAGTGAGTAAGAAGTATGCTGACTTATTTTATCACTTATAAATATATTCGTCCCCAATAAAAAACAGTCCTATAATTGGATCATTGGGAATGTAAATAATAAAGCTCCAGCCATCGCAATTGACTACATATAATTCCTGGATGGTCATCCCTTCAAATTCAGGTATGGTGGAATGAAGGATGGTCAGTGTGCATTCTCCATTTAACTGGGTATAGGTATAATCTATTTCATCATGACAGGTGCTCCACCCACACACTTCTTTATAAGCTCTTGTGACATCTACCGTATGTTCGTATTCCCAGATACCAGTGAGTATTAAATCCAGATCCATTAATTCACCATTATTCTTCTTACAAAGAACGGATGAAGTATCCACAATACATATACCTGAGTAGGTTATCCTGAATGTACCATCATCATAAAAGGAAATACCATAATATACTCCACCCTTTGTATTGGTTAAAGAACCTGTTTCAGATTCCAGGAATGGGAATTCGGGAATAACATCACCAAAGCAATCATAATGAGGAAGTTCTTTCTTTTCTTCAAACTTAGTACATGAAAAAAAAGCCAATAAAATTAAGAGGTATTTTGCTATATATAATCCCCTTCTCATCGCATTGTATTTGACTCATTGTACGCTCTTTTTAGATAATTGTCAATGATTCAAATCATTGAATTAAGGCTTAGGCAGGTTGGTTTTCGGCATATACAATTGATCATACTTTGTTCTCATAGACGTTTGAGAAACTCATCAGTCCTAATAATCTGTATATAAAAGTTTCAAATACAAACCCATTTTCTTATTCATAATCTCCAAAATCAGGTCCAGGCTTTTTTTATAGAGAATGAGAATATACCGTTGCCTATTTCATTGCGTCACCTCCATTAACTGCATATACCGCTTTCTCAGACTCTTTTACTTTATATTCACGGTACAACTAAATTACAAATGACAAACTAACATCAAATGCATCGTTTCATCATTTTTGTTTTTGCTCTTTTCCTATACAATACAGGATTTGGTCAGGATACAATTACTGAAGCAGACTTCACAGGAACCTGGGAAGCCAGGGTCAGTTCATCCAGGGAAAAAAGTATGGATATGTTGTTTGATGGTTCAACCATCACCATCCATGCTGATGGGACCTATTCCGGTAATATTACACAGGAAATTTCCGGAAACTGGAGGCAAGAAGATGGAGTCTTAATATTAGATTCTGATGATTTACCCTTCCCCCTTCAATTATCAGAATGGTCTAAAGACAGCTGCATCTGGAGATTGGATAAAGTAAATTCCAGCATTCCATTTTTCAGAATAAATCGTGATGAAAATAGTGAACCCGCAATTGCGGAAATCAAATTCATTGACGTTGGTCCGGGAGAGATTACAGGAGCATGGATTAACACCCATGCAGAAGTGATAGGGAAGAGCACGAAACAAAACAATTTTTTATTTGGGGAATCGCAATTGAATGACAAACTGACATTAGACAAATACGGTCAATTCCTGATGTCGGGAACCGTTGTCAAGTTGAAAAATGAAGTCTTGAATGGACAATGGACCCTGGAAAATGGGATAATTACATTCTCTTTTGAATCAGGAGAAACTGAGCAATTAGGTATTACCAAATATACCGGCGACAGCCTCATACTGGAGGACCTGGCAGAAAGGTCACTTCCTATGATCAATTCGTCAAAACTTCGTTTCATATATACCAAGGAAATTGCCGTCGGTTTAAGGAAGTACATGATAAAACCTGAAGTGCTTGACACATTCCAGGCGGATGATCTTGAGATTGCCCTTATGGTACCCAGGGATTTTGAAGAATTGTATGAACTTGAAGGATGGACCGTAGCAACCTTTTCATTTTACAAATGTAGTTGGTGCTCCAGCGTTGATGCAACGATTCAATCCATTAAAGAAGACCTTACAACTGGCGAAAAACTGGTCAGATTTCTCGATGCCCCGAAGGATGGATTTGTAACTTTTGAAGGTAAAAACCACATCACCGGTGACATATATTATGAGTCATCATATATCTTCAAACACAAGGATGAAGTATATAAAATCAACATATCTTCTTTCCTGGAAGAAAACGTCCTCATTTTAAATCAATCGGTTGCGGACATGAAGGTCATCAGTCTGTAAATGGAAGATTAAGGAGTTCATCCGGCTTCGATGGTGGCCATTGAATAAAAACCCTACCGCAACCCAATAAAATTAATCAACCCTTAACCTGAAATGATTTACTAAAAACCAGAAATAATATTCCGCATAGCAACCATGCAGGAAGCGTTACGAATGAGAGGAACACATCGAATTGAATAGAAATAAAATAAAACAATCCGAAACTGATTCCCCAGGCCATAAAGACAGCTTTATTGAAATTGATATTGGCAACCGCGGCATAGTTTTTAACAATTCCTGCTTTCTTATGGAAGAAGTGCTCAAAGACGATGACCGCTCCAAAAGGGGCAAGAATGAACCCATACAAGGCAACAAAACCCAATAATTTCATAGCAAAGGCGGGGAACAATCCGGCTATTGTAGCGACTGTACCGGCAAGAATGGTAACCCAAAAAGTAGATAACTTAGGCATGATGGCCTGGAAAGCCAATCCTGCTCTGTAGATCGTAGGGTTGGCAGTCGTCCATCCTGCTAAGACCACAGCAATTATTCCAAATATTCCTATGGCATTATTAGCTAATGGACCTGGTGCCACCGGTGGTGCATCTCCATTGGATAAAAAGGCTTGTGCCTCTGGAGATTTCAAATAAACTGCATACAATAAAGCTGCAGCGATCCATGCCATATAATGACCTACATACATTCCCGCAGCTGTCGTCCATCCTGAACTGGCATTCTTGGCATATCGAAAAACTGAAAGATCAGACATACCAACATGCATCGCAGCATTGGCAAACCAGGACCAAATGACAACATGCCAGAAAGTATATTTCAATTGACCCGGAAAAGGATCAGACCCTTCTCCCCATATATCCCAAAAATCTGAAAAACTCTTCACACCCAATTGGCTGAGAGCAACAACTCCACAAGCAACAAATGCCAAAACTATTAATGGAGACATCCAATTGGCTGCCTTGGATACTGTATCATATCCCTTAGATGCGATTAATGATATTGCTGCACCTACCAGGATCACAATAATCACCCACGTCATTCCATTGGGTACCGTATCAGTCAACTTTGGCATTTCCATATCGAATGGAATACCAACAGCAGTAGCTGAAACTGTTATCATTGCACCAGCCAGGAAACAGAATAAAATTCCATTGGCCAGGTTATACCCTATCACCAATTTTTTACCACATATTCTTTCAAGCTGATAATATAAGGTCAATCGGTTCTTTACAGCTATTTCAGCAGTCAGAAACCGCCAACTAAGCACTGCCATTAAATTTCCCAATAATAAGCCGATTATTAAATCAAAAGCACTAACTCCAGCTGTCAGAAATAAAGGGCCAATCATAAATTCAGTCCCTGCTGCATGTTCTCCGGCATACATGCCCAAAAAACTCTTCCAACCTTTTAATTTCGACTGTGGAACGGGCTCCCGTTCAAACTCTCCTCCTACATTTTCAGTTATTTCTACGTCTTGATTGTATTGGCTCATTGGTTTTGTTTTAATGATAAATGGTATCCTATTTTTATCCTTACAGCAGCCTCAATTAGTAGAATGACAATCTACATTTTTATTAGGCAATTAGTTGCTCATGTCACTTACTCTACTGTCGAAAGTATATCATGATATTGGGAACTCTATCCTGTACTATACTGATCACGGCTATAAATCACTAATCACCCTATTGATCTCAAGATGGATTTAACTTACATTGAGATTCAGAAATGCTTATTTCAATTAAAATCGGAATCCCAAACTAAGTATAAATATGCAGGTCACAACAGGATAGCTAAACACAAGAAATGGACTATTTTTGAAATATACTCTATAGCGGTGATCCTCCACTGATTTAGTGAACAACTAAAATGAATATATGAAAGTAGGCTTATTTATACCATGTTATATAAATCAACTGTATCCCCAGGTAGGAATCGCCACTTTAGAATTGCTGGAAAAGTTGGGTGTAGATGTTGATTATCCTCTTGGTCAGACCTGTTGTGGCCAACCCTTGGGTAATTCCGGATATGAAGAAGACTCCAAAGGAGCATGCCGACTCTTTGTTCAGAATTTTAGAAAGTATGACTATATCGTCGGTCCTTCAGGAAGCTGCATATATCATGTTAAGCATCACTTTGATATTATCGAACAATCACCGGAGGTTACCAAAATCAGGAACAATTCATATGAACTGTGTGAATTCATAGTAAAAGTATTGGGGAAAACGGATGTCGGTGCCTCTTTTCCACATAAAGTAGGATTGCATAAGAGTTGTCATGGATTGAGGGGTCTCCAACTAGGATCGTGCTCTGAAAGGATGGATGACTATTATTCAACTGAAGAACAACTATTAAATCAAGTCAAGGATTTAGAACTCATTCAGTTACATCGCAAAGATGAATGCTGCGGATTCGGAGGGACATTTTCAGTATTTGAAGAAGCTATTTCTGTTAAGATGGGTAAAGATCGTATAACGGATCATTTAGATAGTGGCGTTGAAGTCATTACAGGAGCAGATCATTCTTGCCTGATGCATTTAGAGGGTCTGATTAATAGGAACAATCAACCTTTAAAGGCCATGCATATTGCAGAAATATTAAACAATACCATTTAGCTATGAATCACGCAAAACAAGCTAAAAAATTTAATGAAGATGAACCAAAAGTCAATTGGCATGATAAGGCTTTATGGTATGTAAGGGAAAAAAGAGATGCTTCTGCACACTCCGTTCAAGGATGGGAATATTTAAGAGATCTGGCTTCAGGAATAAAAGCCAATGTCCTCTCCAATTTAGATAAATACCTGGTTGAATTTGAAAAAAATGCGGTCCAAAATGGAATCAAAATTCACTGGGCTTCCAATGCTGAAGAACACAATTCCATAGTTCATAAAATATTGACTGATCATCAAGCTCAGAAAGTTGTTAAAAGTAAGTCCATGCTTACGGAAGAGTGCCATCTGAATCCGCATCTGGAGGCAAATGGAATTGAAGTAATTGATACCGATCTAGGAGAGCGGATTGTACAGTTGGCGGAGGAACCGCCAAGCCACATTGTTCTACCTGCGATTCACAAGACCAAAGAGGAAGTAGATGAATTGTTTCAGGAACATCTCGGCACAAAAGCAAGCAACGGAGATCCTGAATATTTAACCGGTGAAGCAAGAAAACATCTGAGGGATAAGTTTTTAAAAGCTGATGCTGCCATTACGGGAGTAAACTTTGCAATTGCCGATACTGGTGGTTTCGTCGTATGTACCAATGAAGGAAATGCAGATATGGGTGTTCACCTGGCAAAGGTACACATTGCTTGTATGGGAATTGAGAAAATAATTCCCCAGGAGAAACATTTAGGAATATTCTTACGCCTGCTAGCGAGGAGTGCGACAGGTCAGCCTATTACAACTTATTCATCCCATTTCAATAAACCTGCTAAAGGGAAAGAATTGCACATTGTTATTGTAGATAATGGCAGAACTGAGCAACTGGCTAGAGAAGATTTCAGATCATCCCTGCATTGCATCAGATGTGGTGCCTGTATGAATACCTGTCCTATTTATAGAAGAAGTGGTGGACACAGTTATGATGCCACCATTCCCGGACCCATAGGATCTATATTATCCCCCGGGAAGGACTTGAAAAAACACAGTTCATTGCCATTTGCTTCGACTTTATGTGGCTCATGCTCAAATGTATGTCCGGTAAAAATCAATATCCACGAACAGTTATATAAATGGAGGCAAATTATTGTAGAGGAGCAACCTCAACCAATAATTAAAAAATCCATTCTCAAAACAGCTGGTGTCGTATTAAAAAAACCTAAGCTATATGGTATTGCAGGAAAATCAGCCAGGTTCTTTTTAAAATATGCACCAAAATTTCTGATTTATTCAAGGCTGAACACCTGGGGGAAGGCTCGTGACTTACCAGAAGTAAAAAATGAAAACTTTGATGATTGGTACAAAAAAAGGATGAAGAATGAGTAGAGAATCAATATTAAAATCGATAAAAACCAACAAGCCATCATTAATTCGACTTCCTGATATTGATGCAACCACCTTCGATGAAGAAGTGGACTTGAAGGAAACTTTTATCAATAACCTAAATCGTGTAGGTGGAAGAGTGGTTGAAACAACGGCTGAAGAAATCGATACACAAGTTAAGAACCTATTTCCAACCGCGAAGCATATTGTTGCCATCTCAGGTAAATCATCATTGGGGAACATTACTGTTTCATCAGAGACGGATCCTCACAACCTGGAGCATATAGATCTTGCAATAATTGAAGGACAGTTTGGTGTTGCCGAGAATGGTGCCATATGGGTAACAGAAAATGAAAGCATTGTCAGAGCCCTTCCTTTTATTACCAATCACTTGATAATTCTACTGCCAAAGGACCAACTCTGCCTGCATATGTTACAAGCATACGATGCCATTGCTTCAAGAGAAAGAAGTTTTGGGCTTTTCATTTCAGGGCCTTCTAAAACTGCCGATATCGAGCAATCATTGGTTATTGGTGCCCATGGGGCAATGAGTTTAACCGTGTTTATGATATAAACATCAACAACAATAATAGATCAGGTGCCAACCCTGTATTGCATTTTATCGCAACTATCCGAGATCCAGGTTTGAGTTTAAACCAAAAACTTTTCCCTTAATTCTTCAACCTGATGGTCATTTATAGGTACCATTTCTCCCAAAGCATTACCCAGTACAATCGATTTAGCACTAAATTCTGCAACTTCCAGGTAATCAAAGGTCTGCAATAGTTTATCACCTGTAATCAGCACCGAATCATTTTCTATGATTAAAGCCGTCTTACACTTTTCAATAATTTCCGAATTGGTACTTGAATTTAGGTGACTCCCAAATTTTACCGAAGGGACATCCTGAAGAAAGACCCAACTTTCAGGAATTGTCCGCACATTTAAATATGTTTTTGTAACTCCAAATGCCATTAAATAAGGCGATTGTGTCATGATTATAGAGTTTACATCAGGATTCGCTTTATATATCTCCTGGTGAATCCAGGTAGCTCTACTTGGGTTTTTATCTTTCTCTCTTTTACCACCTTTAATTTGTACGATGTCATCAATTTCAATATTCCATCGATTGACATTAGTAGGGGTAATTAAAAAATCATTGTCTTTCCACCTCATTGAAACCGTACCATAAGAACTGATCATCAGGCCTTGTTGACAAGCTCGCTTGACAATCTTACAGATTTCTAAACGCTTTTCAACCTCATCAGATGGATATTCAGTTGTCTCCATCTCCGGAATTGTTGAAGAAAGCCTTGCTTCAAATTCATCAATTTGTCCATCAGCTAAATATTTAGGACTTCCTATCTGAGAACCATATAATATGGTACGTGCACAGAATTCTAGGGTTTCGAATCGTTGAAAAGCATCATTCAGGTCACTTCCACCTAATACGGTTCCGTGATTCTCCATGATTATAGCTTTGTAGCCATTCTTAAATTCTTCAGCAATGACATCTCCTAGTTCTTCACTACCTGGTAAGGCATATTCTGCATATCCGATTGGACCACAGATGTGTTTGGCCTGAGAAATTATATTGGTATTTGGTATCTGCCGTACAATGCTAAATGAGACCAGTGCAGGCGGGTGAGCGTGAATTACGGCTCTGATATCAGGTCGAACTTCATAGATCGCTTTATGAAAAGGGAATTCTGAAGATGGCTTGTGGTCACCGATCACCGTTCCATCTTTCTGAACACATATGATATCTGAAGCTCTCAATGATCCTTTATCAACAGCTGAAGGTGTTACCCATATGTTTCCTTCGTCATCTATAATTGATATATTTCCACCAGAAGTAGTAGTCATTCCTCTGTTATAGATTCTACTGATGGCAGTAATAATTTGATCTCTTGGATGTACCAAGTTTAGTTTTTTAGACATAGTTATTGATTATTCTTAAAACTGAATTAGCTAATTATGAATGGGACATGTTTCTTGAGAGAATAATTTTTTCTTAGAAATTCGGTGTCCAGTTTGGTGTCTGTTAATATGAGTGCTGCCCCTAATGCAGAACCCAGTGAAGAATCAGTAGTACGAAGTTCCATCTCCTTGAGATAGTGTGATAAAAGCTTAACGTAGACTTCATTATCGCTGAATCCTCCATCAATAAAAAGATTATCAATTTTTTCTCCGCTGGCAGCTATTTGAACATTTTTGACTTGCAGTAACGCCAGTTCAACCATTAATTGATGGTAAGCATTTTCAAAATCATCATAAGGGATTTTGGTTGCGTCAGGCATCTTTTCATCATGTATTCCTATCCAATTGAAACAAAGTTCAAAGTCATTGATGATCTTTAAATAGATCTCTTTATTAAACTTGACCTCTTTATGGTAATCGGGTGAAACCTTAAAATGATCTGAAAGCTTCTTTACTTGTAGATTGTACTCATTACCCAGAAACAACCTTGCTGCTTTTACAGGTTTGCCATTTACACGCATGTAGTTGATACAGCCGCTTTTCACATCTTCATCTGTCAGATTTTGCTCTGAGAATGGATTCAAAGAAATACTCCAGGTTCCGGTAGAGACCAATATGAATTTCTCATCAGCACTTCTTATATATGGTAATAAAGCAGATGAGCTATCATGAATACCCACACCGATGCTCATACGCTTTCCGTGGTAATTCATATTTATGCTTGTTCCGGTAGAAACTATTGGAGGGAAAATCTTATAGAATCCTTCCTTATAAACCCAATCATGATAATCCTGCTTTCGGTAGTCCCATAAAGCCGTATGACAACCTATGCTTGTGTATTCGCTTATAGGAATACCTGTGAAAACAAAGCTGATATATTGTGGAAGATGTAACGAATACCTGATCTTTTTAAAAACTTCAGGCTTGGAATACTTCAACCAATACAACTGAAGACCAGAATTTAACATTCCGGAATTATCGGACCCCGTAGCCACTGAAAAATCTAATTCAGGACCATACTTTTCAAAAAAAGAATCGACTACTTTTTGATCCAGTGGTTTCGTGTAATTGTATAAAGGGGTAAGAACTTCCCCATTTTCATCTAAGTGCACCAGACTTGCACCATAGGTAGAGAAGTTAATAGCTGTGATGTTATATTCCTTTTCTTTCAACATCCTATCAAATAAATCCTGAAGCCATGTCTTCAATGCATTGAGGTCTTCAGTAGGATGTCCGTCCTCATCTTCAATTTGCTCAAAACTTGAATATTCCCGATATACTTCCTGATAATCGGCATCAAATAGGAAGAACTTTTTGTTTGTTTTTCCAATGTCGAAAACGGCTGTCACGTTTTTTTTCATTGTGAAATTTTTATAATCCTGATGCCACAGAGTCTGCTCCCCTTTCTTTAATCAATTCATTACGGACGTCTAAATTACGATACAATTGTAATGGGAACAAAGCTCCACCTCTATTCAACCTTGCTTTTTCAAGCAATGGACGTACATCTGTACGATAAGCATCCTGAATTATTTCCTGACATTTTACAACATCGTGATCTTCCTGTGCCTCTGATAATAGTTTCTGATCTACCAGTAGTGCTTTAGCATATGCTTCCTGGATTGCATCCAGAGATTGTATTAAGTCTTCTAATGGGTCTTTTATATTATGGCTGGCATCAATCATCCAAGCTGGGTAAGGATTTTGAGGATTGTTTTCCATACCATATACCAATGCATTGAAAATGAGAAATAAAGCATATGGCTTCACACTACCTACGGTAAGATCATCATCACCGTATTTGCTATCGTTGAAGTGGAATCCACCCAACTTCCCTTTCATCATTAATGTGGCTACTATCTGTTCAATATTAGTATTGGGAAGATGATGCCCAAGATCAACCAGTGTATAGGCTTTGTCTCCACATGCATTAGCAAGCATAAATGAAGTACCCCAATCCTGTATTACTGTACTATAGAAATTAGGCTCATATGGCTTATATTCTATGAAGAGTTTCCAATCATCCGGCAAGGACTTATAAATTTCCACCAAGCTGTCCTGGGTATTCTGAAGTGCAGCCTGAAAATTACTTTGACCCGGGAAATTTGAACCATCTGACAACCATACCGTCAGGCTTTTGGAACCCAACTTATCTCCAATTTTGATTACGTCAATATTGTGTTCAATGGCTTGATCTCTGACTGCCTTACTTGTATTGCTTAAAGATCCGAATTTATAACTTTCGCTTGCGTTTTTCTGATCCTGAAAAGTATTAGAATTAACCGCATCAAAAACAATGTCATGTGAAGTTGCCAGATCTTTGATTGCCGTGTAATCACTTGGTACATCCCAGGGAATATGAAGCGATATGGCTCCAGCAGTTTGTGTAAGAGCATGGATAAGCCCTACGTCATCGATTTTTTGATTTAGATCTGAAGGCTCACCTTTATAGCCAAACCTACCAAACCTTGTTCCTCCTGCACCTAACGCCCAACTAGGAATTGCTACTTGAAAATCTGATAATTTCTGGAGAATGGCTTCAACATCATATCCTTTTTTTGTCAGAGCATTTGCAAGAAAATCAAACCGATCAGCATGCTCAACCAATCCTGCCGCGTTACTATCCTGGATTTGATTTTTATCTATTCTCATCGTTAAGCTTTGAATTTAAGGTAAAATATACTTCCAGGGGTTTAATATACCCTGAACCGTATTGAAAACAATTAGAGTACTTTAATTATCGGACAAAAGCGTTGGCCATTCCGCCATCGACATTGATGATATTTCCGGTAGTCTTTTCCAGTATTCCTACGCATGCAAAAACTCCATTGGCAATATCTTCCGGATATATAATCTCGTTTAATAGATTTCTTTTTGCGTAATGTGCAGGAAGATCTTCTACATTAATTCCGTAAGCTTTTGCTCTGCCTTCTGACCAATCACCTTCCCATATTTTACTGCCTATGATCACTCCATCAGGATTTACAGTATTCACTCTGATCTTATCGCTTCCCAGCTCCGAGGCCAGCAATCGGACCATATGTTGTTGAGCTGCTTTAGAAGTTCCGTAACCAACATTGTTAGGGCCTGAAACCAAGCCATTTTTACTGGCAATACTTACAATATCTCCACCAAGGCCTTGTTTTCGCATGATTGATACAACTTGCTTTGATAATTCAAATTGACCTTTTACCAATACATCTTGAAGAATATCCCAATCTTTTTCTGTAGTCTCTTCCAGGGGCTTAGAGATGGCTAACCCGGCACTGTGTACTATAATGTCAACTCCTCCAAAATTCAAACATGCATTTTTATAAGCATCCGCAATTGATTCACTACTTGTGACATCACATACCGAATAACTTGCTACATCCTTTCCGAAGGTTTTCATTCCTTCTTTTAAACTATCTTCTGCTATATCGGTCAATACAACGTTAGCTCCTTCCTTTGCAAGTTTATCAGCAATTGCTTTTCCGATGCCGCCTCCAGCACCAGTGACCAGCGCCACCTTTCTGGATAGAGGTTTTTCTTTGGGCATACGTTGCAATTTTGCTTCTTCCAGCAACCAATATTCAATATCGAAAGCTTCCTGCCTCGGTAATGAAGTATATTCTGTAATTGCTTCAGAACCTCTCATTACATTGATGGCATTTACATAAAACTCATTGGCAACTCTGGCCGTCTGTTTATTTTTTGCAAAGCTAAACATACCAACTCCCGGGTATATAATGATAACCGGATTTGCATCTCTGACAGCAGGGCTATTGGCACGCTTATGATTATCGTAATATTCCTGATATTCTTTCCTATATGTCTCAAAAGCAGGATTCAATTTATCAAGAATTGTTTTTGTGTCTGATAGGTCTTCATTAGGATCTAATTGAAGCACCAGAGGTTGAATTTTAGTTCTCAAAAAATGATCCGGACAAGAGGTGCCCATCGGTGCAAGTCGAGTCAAATCATTGCTGTTGATATATTGAAGAACTACATTGCTATCATTGAAATGTCCAATCATTCTGTTTTCTGAGGAACATAATCCTCTCAACATCGGCATCAATTGAGCCGCCTTTTCCAGACGTTCTTCTTGAGGAAGGCTTTCTGTTTTCTGCCCACCAAATACACTTCCTTTCTCTTGTATCTTCTTTTCTATATACTCAGATGCCATCTCAATGACTTCAAGGCTATTTATGTAACACTCATAAGATGTATCTCCCCAGGTAAATAGTCCGTGACTTCCTAATACGATACCCCTTATACCAGGATTATCATTCAGGCATTTTTCTAACTGCAGACCTAAATCAAAACCAGGTCGTTGCCAGGGCACCCAACCCATAGTATCACCCCATATTTCTTTAGTTACTTTTTCACTATCCTTTGCAGCAGCAACAGCAATAAGTGCATCAGGGTGTAAATGATCAATATGTTCAAATGGAAGTAATCCATGTAAAGGGGTATCTATAGAAGGTGCCTTACTATCCAGGTCATAAATGCAATGATTAAATAAACCGACCATCCTATCCTCATCTTCCAAACCCCCGTATACATTCTTTAAATTCCTAAGCCTTTCAGTATATAGCCCGGCGATACCAGCTTTAGTTAATGTACCAATATCTCCACCTGAACCTTTGATCCACATAACTTCTACATCTTCATTGGTCAACGGATCTTTTTCAATGGTCTTACAGCTGGTGTTTCCACCACCATAATTGGTTATCCTAAGATCAGCCCCCAATATATTAGAGCGGTATAGAAATAATTCTACTTGGTTATCACCTAAATCGGCTGCCTTTTTATCATCCCAGAGATAATCTACATGATTAAATTTAGTGTTCATACATTTTGTTTTTAACTAAAGCCTTAAATGCTTAATGAGAAGACCAAAATAATTAATCCAATAATTCCCTCTATCCTGTACTGTCCCGACACAATAAAAAATATCCTCTTAAAACTTTTACTTTGGTTACAATTCCTTGTACATTTCATTTGCCAATTTGAATAGAGAATAATATTAAAGCCATGGAAGTATTCAAGTTTGTATCTATAGACAAGGATTCTAGAAAACCAAAGTATCAACAGATAGTGGATTCCACTATCACTAATATCTCTAATGGGCATCTTAGTATGGAACAAAAGATTCCTTCCATCAATATGCTTAGTGAGGCTTTTGACCTTTCTCGTGATACTGTTGAAAAAGCTTACAATATATTAAAGGAGCGCAAGATTATTACTTCCATTCGTGGCAAAGGATTCTATATTGCCAGAACTCAACTTATCTCCAAAATCAACAATCTCATCCTCATCAATAAACCAAGTTCTTACAAAATGCAGATTTACAATTCTTTCATTGAAAGAATTGGTGCTTCGGCACATACAGACCTGAATATCTACCATTGTGACCAAAGTTTGTTTTTGAACTTGTTGAAAAAATATCGAAATGCATATGATTATTATATCATCATGCCCCACTTTAAGACAGATAAGCTGGAACACAAAAGCAGTAATGATGAAATAATTAAGGAGCTCCAAAAAATTCCTAAAGAAAAACTTCTAATAATAGACAACAGATTGACTGTTGAAAAAGAGCATAGAGGTGTATATCAAGATTTTGAAAATGATATCTACAACGCTTTAAATGAAGGTCTTGAAAAAATTCAAAAATATAAGAGACTGATACTAGCCTACCCTACTAAATCTGTTTATCCCTATCCTAAAAGAATATTGTTTGGGTTTCGAAAATTTTGTGTCCAACACAATATTAATTTTGAAATTCTTGATGAAATATTCGAAGATATGATCTTAAAAAAGGGAGACTTATTTATTACCATTCAGGAATCAGATCTGGTTAATCTTATAAACCTGATACGTGAGAATGAATATGCTCTTGGTGAAGACATAGGGGTCATTTCTTACAATGAAACCCCATTAAAGGAATTGTTGGGTATTACAGTTATCTCTACAGACTTCAAGCAAATGGGGGCAACCGCAGCAGATATGATTCTCAATAAGCAGGAAGGTTTCATTAAAAATCCATTTCGATTTATTGACAGGAATTCTATTTAACCCAATATCACCTTCTCTTCTTATGTCATAATTTTGTTTAGGCACTTTTTATTCAATACCATCTATCAAATTCGATTTCCAAGTTTCAAATCCCTACCTGTTTAATTCTTTTACAAGTGTACACAAGGCTTAAGCATGATGCCCACAGGAAAGTACAGGATGCTCATATTGGCATTTTCACCTAATATACATGCCCAATACCCTTTACACTAGAATTGAAAAACCAATTGTTGTTTTCCGGATAGAAGGAACCCAATACCAAATAAAAAGACTCGACCAATTTTTACAACAAGAAAAAGATGTCGTTAAAATCGGAAGAGTTCAATACTATTATTCCAATTCAACAAATGAAAATGAGCATATGCGAAACACTCTGGAATATCTGAATCTGAAAAATATACTATTCCCATTCTTAGCAATAATTCTTCTTTGGGGTTGTCAATCCAGTACTTCACAGGAAGATGATATGGAAGCAAAGATCAGTCGTAAAGTTGAGGCACTTCTTGATCAGATGACTTTAGAAGAAAAAATTGCGGAAATGACACAGGATGCTCCAGCAAATGATAGATTGGATATCCCATTTATGAAGTTTGGTGAAGGATTACACGGCTTATGGTATGATGGTGTGACCGTTTATCCTCAAGCAATAGCGTGTGGATCCACCTGGGATCCGGAATTGATCAGAAAGATGGCATCCCAGACTGCCAGAGAAGCTCGTGCATTAAACATTACGCATTGTTATTCACCCAATTTAGATGTCATATCCGGTGATGCCAGATATGGAAGAGTGGAAGAATCCTATGGTGAAGATCCATACTTAGTATCAAGAATGGGAGTTGCATTCATCCAGGGGATGCAAGGGATGGGTGATGAACAGTTTGATGAAAATCACATATTGACCACAGCTAAACACTTCGTTGGTTATCCTGAAAACAGACGAGGTATCAATAGTGGATTCAGTGATATGTCTGAACGCCGTTTGAGGGAGGTATTTCTTCCCCCATTTGAAGCTGCAGTAAAAGAAGCTGAAGTAGGTTGTATCATGCCCGGGCATCAGGATTATAATGGCGTTCCTTGTCACATGAATACCTGGTTGCTCAATGATGTATTGCGTGAAGAAATGGGCTTTAAAGGTTTTATTGTTTCGGACAACAACGATGTAGGGAGACTGGAGACTATGCATGCCATTGCTAAAACGAGAACGGAAGCCGCAATTCTTGGATTAAAAGCCGGAGTTGATATGGACTTGGTATTGGGTAAGAATCTAGAATTTTATACTTACCACACCACTATATTAAAGGACACCTTAGAAAAGAATCCGGCGTTGATAAAATATGTTGATCAATCGGTTGCCCGAATTCTTAGGGCCAAGTATAAGTTAGGGTTATTCGGTTCTAAGTTGAAAGAAGCTAAGACCGATACAATAGTGAGCAGACCGGAACATCAGAAATACTCCTATGAGATGGCAAAAAAGGCAATGATCTTATTGAAAAATGAAAATGATCTCTTGCCTCTAGACCAATCAGAAATTAAATCTCTGGCGGTAATCGGGCCTAATGCAACAGAAGAAAGACCAAGTAAAGGCACCTATTCATTATTAGGTGGATATTCCGGTTTACCTCCGTATTATGTTTCTGTCCTGGAAGGATTGACTAATAAGGTAGGCGATAAAATTAAAATTAATTATGCTCAGGGATGCGAGTTAATGGGAACTTCAAAAGCAGGATTTCCACAAGCCATTGCTGCAGCAAAAAAATCAGATGCTGTCATCCTGGTGGTCGGTGGTTCCAGAAGAAGTGGTGGAGAAGGAGTTGATCGTTCAGATCTCGATCTCATTGGTGTGCAAAATGAATTAGTAGAAGCCATTCACAAAACCGGCAAACCGGTCATAGTTGTGCTAATCAATGGCCGTCCTCTTACCATAAATTATATAGCAGAAAACATCCCTTCCATTCTTGAAACCTGGTACCTGGGAATGCATTCCGGTGATGCCATTGCAGATGCCATATTTGGAGATGCTAATCCAGGAGGAAAGTTAACCATTTCTTTTCCTCGTTCTGTGGGACAAATTCCAGTTACCTATCTCGAGCGACCAGATTTTATTGGTTCTGGAAAAGGGCTTTATAAGTTTTCTGATAAATCCCCATTATTTCCATTCGGTTTTGGCCTTAGCTATACGACTTTTGAATATGGTGAGCCGAAACTTGAAAATGATCAAATATCATCTGATGGGTCTACCAAGGTTACGATAGATGTAAAAAACACCGGGCAGAGAGAAGGAGACGAGGTGGTACAATTGTATGTAAAAGATGATTTTGCTTCTGTAGGCAGATACCTTAAACTATTGAAGGGATTTGAACGGATTACGTTACAACCAGGTGAATCCAAGACCGTCACTTTTGAAATTGGATTCGATGAACTCAGTTTATTAAATCAGGAAATGGTTAAAGTAGTAGAACCAGGAGATTTTACAATTTCGGTGGGTGGATCATCGGTGGACACAGATTTAAAACAGATAAAACTAAAGGTATTGTAACCATGCATTTCTGATCTGAAATAGAGTAAAAGATTTTACCTAATGTTCGGGATTTCCGGAATCATAGGTATAACATAAAATTTTATGAAGGAGCTATTATTTATCATCTTAGTTATTTCTGCATGTTCATGCAGTAATAAAAATGAGGTTATAGAAGGGCGTCCTAATATTTTATTCATTCTGGCTGATGATTTAGGTTATTCAGATTTGAGTTGTATGGGCAGTAAATATTATGAAACACCCAACATTGACGCAATCGCTGACAATGGAATGGTGTTCACTGATGGGTATGCAGGCTGCCAGGTATGTAGTCCTTCTCGTGCGACCATCATGACAGGCCAATTTGCCAGCAGACATGGTATAACTGATTGGATCGGTGCTCCTACAGGAATCAACTGGCAAGAGAAGAAAAAGCGTAATAATAAAGTTGTACCTCCTGCTTATAACCATTATATGGCAAGTGAAGCCATAACCTTACCCGAAGCATTGAAGCTTTCAGGATATTCAACATTTTTTGCAGGAAAATGGCATTTAGGAGAGCAAGGAAACTTACCTACAGATCATGGTTTTGATATCAATAAAGGTGGGTGGGATAAAGGATCGCCGGCAGGAGGTTTCTTTTCACCTTTTAAGAATCCTTATCTTGAAAACCAGGAGCCAGGTGAAAACTTAAGTATGCGGTTGGCCAAAGAAACATCCGACTTCATTAGAGCATCTAAAGATTCGCCATTCTTAGCATTTCTCTCATTTTACGCCGTTCATGCTCCTATACAAACAACGAAAGAAAAATGGTCAAAATACCGTAACAAAGCTGAACGTATGGGGATTGCCGATCAGGGCTTTGAGGATGGATATTTCCTTCCCATGCGAAAGCATCAGGATAACCCGGTATATGCCGGTCTGATTGAATCAATGGATGATGCTGTAGGTGAGGTTTTAAATACCCTTTACGAAACTGGCTTAAATAAAAACACGATAGTGATTTTCACTTCTGATAATGGAGGTGTGACCTCTGGTGATAATTATTCAACCAATTGCTTACCACTGAAAGGTGGCAAAGGATACGAATGGGAAGGTGGAATTAGAATTCCCTACATTGTAAGTGTTCCCTGGATGGATCATCAAGGATATCGCAATAATACACCCGTTGCCGGAAGTGATTTCTATCCTACCATTCTGGAATTGGCAGGGTTGCCTTTACACAATGACGATCACCTTGATGGCAAAAGTATAGTACCATTGCTGAATGGCAATTTACTTGAAGATCGCCCGCTCATTTGGCATTATCCTCATTATGGAAATCAGGGAGGAAGACCTGTATCCATCATACGCAAAGGAGATTGGAAGCTGATTCATTTCTGGGAAGACGGACATCATGAATTGTATAATCTCCCTGAGGATATACATGAGGATAATGATTTATCTGCCAGGCACCCGGATAGAGCTGAATCAATGTCGGTTCAATTGATGAGACATCTGGAAGAAAGTGGTGCGAAAATTCCAACACATGATCCAAATTATAGCCAGGAGCAAGAGCAAGCAACCATTATCAAAATGAAAGCAAATGCCATTAAAAGGTATGGTACCTTGCGTAAAGAGATGCTTAAGAAAGATTGGGAGCCAAATGAAAACTGGTGGGGAAGTATTCCTACTGTAGATTAATATAAGGTAATGTTATAATAAATGTAATCATGAGAAATAAAATCAGTTATATAGGATTATTCAAAGTGATATTTTTACTTCTGCTATTCATTTCATGCAATACTGAAAATGGCATAGAAAAACCTTTCGATTTATCAGTCAGCGAAGGTTTCACCAATCCTATTGGTTTTTACGATGATAACCCAACGTTTTCCTGGAAACTTCCGCTTGGAGTCCAGGAACAGGGTGCATATTCAATAGCGGTAGCAAGTACTCCTGACCTTTTATCCGAAAATGCGGATCTATGGGAAAGTGGAAGGGTAGACTCTGATCAATCAGTGTATGTAAAATATAAGGGACCAAAACTAGTCTCAAGGCAAAAAGTATACTGGCAAGTCAAATATTGGGATAGCAATGGAAATGAATCAAAGTGGAGTGATGAAGCTCACTTTGAGCTGGGTTTACTTGATAATGCAGATTGGAATTCTAAATGGATCAATCATCCAGATATTAAACTGGATAGTGTTCCTGAAATAGATAGAAAGATTCACAAAGTCCAATATTTCAGAAAAGACTTTGAATTGGGAAATAAAATCCAGAGTGCCCGTCTATATATCTCTGCTAAAGGGTTGTATGAAGCTGAAATTAATGGGAAGAAAATAGGAAATGACGTTCTTGCACCGGGGTGGACACCGTACGAAAAAAGAATAGAGACATTAACATACGATGTAGGAGAATTATTGAAAGAAGGAGATAATACCATTGGTTTGGTGCTTGCGGAAGGTTGGCATTCAGGAAGATTGCTTTTCAGGAATTATTCCGGAAAAATTCCACAAATCACGGCACAACTGGAAGTCACTTATAATGATGGCAAGCAATCAACCATCGTGACAGACAACTCATGGAAAGGAAGCATGGATGGACCGATACAATTTTCAAGTTTATATGATGGTGAACTATATGACGCTAACTTAGAAATGCCCAATTGGAGTACAACGGATTATGCCGATGAAGACTGGGCAGGAGTAGATGAAACACCTTTATCTCCTGAAGTTAAACTGAGGCCTAAAAGCCACGCTCCAGTTATTACAAAACTGACCTTATCCCCTATTACCATCTCAGAACCTAAAAAGGGCAGTTTCGTATTTGATCTTGGACAAAATATGGCTGGTGTTCCAAGAATTAATATTCCCGTTAAAAAGGGACAAAAAGTAAAAATACGAGTTGCCGAAATGCTTCAAACTAATGGAGAAATTTACATCGATAATTATCGAGGAGCTCTTTCTACTGATTATTATACTCCTGCTGAAGATGGTACCATATCCTGGCAGCCTACATTCACTTTTCATGGATTCAGATACGTAGAATTGAGTGGTTTCGATGAAAGTAAAAAGCCAGAAAAAGACTGGATATCCGGATTGGTGCAGCATTCCGACTTTGAAATATCCGGTAACTTTTCTTCGTCCCATGAAAAACTCAATCAATTGCAAAGTAATATTGAATGGGGTCTAAGAGGCAATTTCCTGGATATTCCTACTGACTGCCCTCAACGGAATGAACGCCTGGGATGGACCGGTGATGCACAGGTTTTTGGCCCGACATCTCTTTTCAATGCAGATGTACATGCATTCTGGTCAAGTTGGATGAAGAGTGTAAGAGAAGACCAGAATGAAGATGGCGGCATACCTTTCTATGTGCCCAAGTTGGATCGTGGACGTTCTTCTTCAGGTTGGGGAGATGCAATAACTGTAATCCCATGGGATCTATATCAAAGAACGGGAGATACTAAAGTCCTCGAAGACAACTATGAGGCAATGAATAAATGGCTTGACTATTATCAATCAAAAGCCACAGACCATATAGTGAAGATGTTCACATTTGGAGATTGGTTACAACCATATTCTGAGAATCCAGAAAACACAAAAAAAGGAGAAACAGATGAAAGGTTGTTATCCACTGCTTACTATGCAAGATCAATTGAAATTACCAGGCAGGCAGCAGAGGTTTTAGGACTGCAGGAAGATGAGGCTAAACTTAAAGATTTAAGTAATGAAGTAAGAAAGGCATTTCAAAATGAATTTTTTAATGATGATGGTAGTATCAAAGTAGGAAGACCTACACAAACAGGATATCTGATGGCATTAGGATTTGATTTGATAAGTGAAGATCTGGCTGAGAAAGCGGTTCCTTATCTACTGGCAGAGATAGAAAAAGCGGATAATCATCTGAGGACAGGTTTCCTGGGCACACCTCTACTCGCCCCGGTCCTTGATGAAATAGGACGATCAGATTTAATGTTTCAGATACTTTTTAAGGAAACTTATCCATCCTGGTTCTACTCTATTAATCAAGGTGCTACAACCATGTGGGAGCGATGGGACAGTTATTCTCACTCTGATGGATTCCATAAGGAAGGGATGAACTCATTTAATCACTATGCTTATGGAGCAATAGGTCAATGGATGTATGAAAGAATAGCCGGGATCAAAGCATCAACAGCAGGTTACAAAACAATTTTAATTAATCCTTTACCGGGAGGTCCTCTTACTTCAGCAACTGCAGAATATCAAAGTCCTTATGGATTGATTAAGTCTGCCTGGAAAATAGTAGACGATAAATTCATTATAAATGCAGCTGTTCCTCCTAATACTACGGCAAAGATCATCATCCCGGCAAACACAGGTGAAGAGCTGTTATTAGAAGGAATTACATTCTCGGAAAATTCTAATGTGAAGCTGATTGAGAAAAGTGAAAATGCCTTTGAGTTACAGTTGGAGCCGGGCAGTTATGAGTTTACATCAAAAATTAACTGACCAGGTAAAAACCATTAATCATATTGCTTTATGGAGAAAATAGGTATAGTCATATTGTTCATTGCATTGTGTTTCGGATCATGTAAATCTGTGGTAAATCAACCAAATGCTCTTTCTACAACTGTAAATCCTATTGATGAACCCATAATCACAGAAATAATTGAAATTGATTCTGTGTGGGCAGCTAATGGGGTTAGATTCGATCTAAAGACCATTGGTAATCAACAGTTCATCGTTTACTATGATAGAAATAGAATGATGACAGTAGCATCCAGGTCGTTGGATAGTAAAGTTTGGACTAAGAAAACACTACCTAACCAACTGATATGGGATTCTCACAACTCAGTAAAACTAGGTATTGATGAAATGGGATACATTCATGTAAGTGGTAACCAGCATGTAGATCCCCTGGCATATTTCCGCAGTACAAAACCATATGATGTAAGCAGTGTGGTTGAAGTGAACAGGATGATCGGAGAAGATGAAGAAAGTGTTACCTACCCAAATTTTTTCAATGATAAATCTGGCAGCCTTTTATTTTCATACCGATCCGGAACTTGTGGGAATGGAAACATTCTGATTAATAGGTATAACCCACAGGAAGGAAAATGGGAACGATATCTGGACAAGCCATTATTTGAAGGAATTGAAGAAGATGATGATAGAGCAGCTTATCATCATTGGGTTAAAGATTCGAATGGTAATTTTCACTTTGCATGGATGTGGAGATGGACTCCGATGGTTGAAACCAGCCATTTCATATGTTATGCAACCACCCCGGATTTAAAGAACTGGAGAAATGCAAAAGGAAAGATTGTATCCTTACCATTTAGGCCCAACGATGCCGATGTAATGGTTGACAATACTCCTTCCAAAGGAGGTTTACACAATAGCCGTTACAAGCTTTTCCTCACTGATAATGATGAACCCATCATAGGGTACATAAAATATGATGATGTAGGAAATACACAATTATACCTGGCAATGTTTCAAGCAGGTAGGTGGATATCTAAAAAAATATCAGATTGGGATTTCAGATGGAAGTTTATTGATGGAGGAGCATTTATGACCATAGGTGGTAAATTCAGATTTACTGGAATATCAAGTGATGGTCTGTTGGTCATTGATTGGGAAACTGAAAAGGAAGAGTCAGGTCAATACGTGATAGATCTTGAAACTTTTGACCACTCTAATAAGATAGCTAATATAAAAAAACCATACCCTGATAGTCTTAATGAAAAAATATCTCCAAATCCAGAAATGAATGTACGTCTTACATACGATAAAGGAGGCAATGGGGAAGACGATGCTCAATATGTCCTTAAATGGGAAGCAGAACACGGTGGATTTCGCCAACATGCTCCTGAAGTCATTCCGGAAGGGCCATTAAGTCCTTTGTATATTTTAAAAATCAATTGATAAAAGTCGTTTGTAGATTATGAAAAATATCGTCTTACCATTTATTACAGTTTTATTAATATTGATCAGTCTTTCCTGTAAAGAAACCAATCAGAATATCGTTGAAAGTGAGGTTAGCAAATCACCTAACATCGTATTAATCCTTTCCGATGATCAATCCTGGACGGACTACGGCTTTATGGGACATGAACACATTAAAACTCCTAATTTAGATAAGCTAGCTGGTGAAAGCCTAACATTCACTAGAGGATATGTTCCCACATCTCTATGTTCGCCTTCACTTGCTACCATAATTACAGGCCTATATCCCAGAGATCATATGGTCCTTGGAAATGATCGGGTTCTTCCGGGAGATGACACAACCATTAGAAGAGAAAAGGAAACCGGTAACTCTGCTTCATGGAGAACTAATAATTACAAGCCTGTTATAGAGAACTTCAAGACCCTAAATACTTTACCTAAGATGTTGAAAGATAAAGGATACTTATCCTTTCAGACTGGGAAGTGGTGGATCGGTAATTATGCCAATGGAGGGTTCGATGAGGGTATGACTCATGGTGATCCTCAAAGGAAAGGCAGACATGGTGATTATGGCTTGGAAATCGGACGGAATGGTATGGATACGCTGTACAACTATATCGATTTTGCGCTTGAAGAAGAGAAACCATTTTTTATGTGGTATGCTCCATTCTTACCTCACTCGCCACACAATCCGCCTGATTCTCTATTACAAAAATACTTAACTAAGGCACCTACAGAATACGTTGCCAAGTATTGGGCTATGTGTGAATGGTTTGATATTACCTGCGGGCAATTAATGGATTATATAGAAGAAAAAGGTCAGACTGAAAACACCTTGTTTATTTACGTGTGTGACAATGGATGGGTTCAAAATGAACAAAATTCAAGTTACAATAAGATATCCAAAAGGTCTCCTTATGACTATGGCATGAGGACGCCCATCATGTATAAATGGAAAGGAAAAATTGAGCCAAAGCTAGACACATCATTGCTTTCAAGTAGCATCGATATCATCCCTACAATTTTGAGTTTACTGGATATCGAAAAACCTCAAGATTTGAAGGGAATAGATGTTTTGGATAATTCAATGCTTGAAAACAGGAAAGCCATTTTTGGAGAAATCTATGCACATGATTTTTATACTGTAGAGAGTAGTATTTATTATAAAATTGCCTATTCCAATCCTTACAAACTCATTGCACCCAATGAGAAGAATAAACCAGGTGAAAAAATTCAGCTTTATGATATCTATAATGATCCATATGAAAAGGTAGATCTGTCTGAATCTATGCCTGAGAAAGTAACTGAATTACAAAATATGATTGAAGCATCCTGGAAAGAAAATTAAAATTATGAAGTACAATCAAGTTTTATTGATAATCCTGAGTTTTTTCTTCTTAACCAGTTGCAATCAAAAAAAGAAAACAGTTGGACCAGAAGTCAGCGGACCTCCTAATGTTTTATTCATTGCCGTAGATGATCTTAATACCTGGATTGAAGGTCTGGACGGATTCTCCAATGCTAAAACTCCTAACATAGATAGATTGGCGGCAAGTGGAATTCTATTCTCTGATGCACATTGCCAAGCCCCCCTTTGTGCTCCATCCAGAGCTTCCTTGATGACTGGATTACGTCCTTCAACAACAGGTATTTATGGGGCGATATCTGATAACAAAATACGCTCAGAAAACCCTGCCACAAAGGATATTGTCATGCTACCTGAATACTTTAAAAACCATGGTTACCACACCATGGGCATAGGTAAGCTATTTCATATTCATTCTCCTAATGGGACCTTTGATGAGTCTGGCGGCAGAGTTAAGGGATTCGGTCCTCATCCTGAGGAAAGATTTGTATGGGATGGATTTGGAACCTCAGATAGAAAAAGATATGGAAGAACAAATACGGACTGGGGAGCTTTCCCGGATGTAGATTCATTGATGCCGGATCACCAGTCTGTTGACTGGGCAATTGAAAGGCTTGAAAGAGGATATGATAAACCTTTCTTCATGGGAGTAGGATTCTTACGTGTGCATGTTCCTTTATATGTACCTCAGAAATGGTTTGATATGCATCCTCTCGAAAACATTCAGACTCCACCTTACAAGCCAGATGACTTAGATGATGTACCTCCGGTGGCATTAAAGATCAATGACTTACCGATGATGCCTTCCACTGACTGGGCAATAGAAAGCGGAGAATGGCCCAAAATCATCCAGGCCTACCTGGCATGTATGAGCTTTGTTGATTATGAAATAGGACGACTTTTAGATGCACTGGAACAAAGTTCTCATGCTGATAACACCGTCATTGTCCTCTGGTCAGATCATGGATATCGATTAGGAGAAAAAAGCACCTTTGCCAAGCATGCGCTCTGGGATGCTGCTACCAATGCTCCACTCCTGTTTAGTGGTCCTGGTCTTACTAAAGGAAAGAAAATCAATAAGCCAGTTGAATTGCTCTCAATCTACCCTACTTTGTTGGAATTATGTGGTCTTCCATCTTATGAAAAAAATGAAGGAAAAAGCCTTGTTCCATTAATGCAAGAGAAGGAATCAGGAAAAGACTACGTGGCCATTACTACTTTTGGAATGAACAATCATACGGTAAAGTCTGATAGATTTCGTTATATTCAGTACGAAGATGGCGGAGAAGAGTTTTACGATCATGAGAATGATCCCAATGAATTCACTAACCAAGCACATAATCCAACTTACAAAGATCAGATAGAAAGATTGAAAAAGCATTTGCCTTCAATAAATGCAAAATGGGATCCTAATTCCTCCTATACTTTTCAACCTTATTTTGTAGAGCAAAAAGCAAGAACCAGTGGTCCAGAAGAAAATCCTGTAAAGGTAATTGGTGCAAAACGTTGAAAAAATTATGAATAGCCAGGATTACATAGAAATTAATGATGATTCCAAAATTCCAAAATACAAGCAAATCATTAATTCTATTACAAAAGGTATAAGGGATAAACACCTAAATATTGGAGACAAAATATTATCTATTAATCATCTAAGCACTCGTTATAATCTATCCAGAGATACAGTAAAGAAAGCTTATAAATATCTTGTTTCACAAAACATCATTTCTTCAGTGCAAGGTAAAGGCTTCTACATTGCCAAGACAGACATTTCTACTCAAAGGAATGTGCTCTTTATCATTAATAAATTAAGTAGATACAAAATGCAGATCTTTAATGCATTTGTTGAATCTATGATTGGAACCAATACCAATGTTGATCTTGAAATATACTATTGTGATCCAGCAATTTTCAAAAACATCTTAACAACATCCAAACTTCGATATGATTACTACGTTGTAATGCCTCATTTCAAAGATGAAAATTCAAAATATATCAGTTGCCCACTCGATGTATTAAAGGAGATCCAGAATATTCCTTCTGAAAAGCTGATCATACTAGATCGGGATATTGAAAAGATCACAGAAGGTCCTGGTAAAATTTATCAGGATTTCAGTTCAGATATATATAATGCTTTAACATCTGCGATTGGGATAATAAAAAAATACAAGAAAGTCATTCTGATCTTTCCTGACAAGAATCTGTATCCATATCCAAATGAAATAGTGAAAGGTTTTAAAAGATTCTGTGAAGAGAACCAATTGGATTTTGAAATTTTAACCAGGATTTATGAAAGCATGGATTTACAGACAAAGGATTTGTATATCCTCATTCAAGAGGAAGACTTAATAAATTTAATAAATCAAATACGTGCCAGCCAATTGGACCTTGGAGAGGAGATAGGTATCATTTCATACAATGATACGCCTCTGAAAGCATTGCTGGGGATAACTGTGGTCAGTACAGATTTTAAAAAGCTGGGAGTGCTAGCAGCAGAAATGATCCTGAATAAGAGTTTCCATTCAATAAAAAATGATTTCAATTTTGTAAACAGATTTTCTGCTTAAATACAACCTATATTACCATAAAATATTCTGCATAACCTATGCAGCACAGTACAGCACAGGATATAAATAAACCTAATGGAAATTATGTTTGGTAGACACAAATCATTAAAGCAAAACGGTTTACCATGTATAGATTTCAAAAACTATGGAGGAAAACTTTGAGTGAAAAATTTTCCCCACCAAGCATTTCACATTTTATATTATTTCTATTTCTTACACTGACAAGTTTTTCTGTTATTGCTCAAGAAGTTGTAACAGGGTCAATTACCAGTGCAGATGGAGAACCTTTAATAGGTGTTAACGTAGCACAAAAAGGTACTACTAATGGATCAATATCTGATTTTGATGGTAACTACTCCATTACCCTTGTCGAAGGAGAAAAAGTATTGGTATTCTCTTACATAGGTTATGCCTCAATAGAAGAGGTTGTTGGAGGACGATCTAGTATTGATGTTACCCTTGATGAAGGAACATTACTTGAGGAAGTAGTTGTAGTAGGGTATGGAACACAAAAAAAATCAGATTTAACAGGGTCGGTAGCATCAGTTGGTGCTGAAGAAATAACACAGGTCCCTTCTTCAAGGGTTGATCAAGTACTACAAGGTAGAGCTGCCGGTGTTCAGGTAACACAAGTCAGTGGTGCGCCTGGAGCAGGCACTGCTATAAGGGTTCGTGGTGGTAACTCAATTACAGGAAGTAATGAACCACTCTGGGTAATTGATGGAATCGTAGTTGGAACCAATTTCAACCTGAACAATATAAACCCCAATGATATTGAGTCTCTCGAAATCTTAAAAGACGCTTCATCTATTGCAATTTATGGTTCTAGAGGTGCAAATGGTGTAGTTTTACTTACTACCAAAAGTGGTAGTGGAGTTGGATCTGGAAAACCTGAAATAAGTCTTAATGTGTTCACAAGTACGCAGATGCTGCCAGAATTACCAGACAGACTTACACAAGAAGAACAGATCGCCTTCACGAATGAGAGTGCTGAATTTAGAGGTGCGGCAGCTCCATTTCCTGGTGATCCTTCTAGCTATCCTAATAATGATTGGGTAGATTTAACGACTCGTTCAGCACAAATTTATAATGCAGATTTGTCACTTGCCGGATCTTCTGAAAATTTAAATTATTACAACTCTTTAAATTACTTTAATCAAGAAGGTCTCATTGAGAGCTCAGGAATAGAAAAGTTCATATTTAGATCAAATTTAGACTTAGATCTAACCAATAAATTGAAAACAGGATTCCGAATTAATGTCTCTAGATTAAATCAAGATAATGCTCTTACTTCCTTTAGCGCGAATGCTTTCGGAACATTACGGACTCAGCCTGTATTCAATGATGATGGCTCCTATAATGGTTTTGATGATGTAGTGGGATCGCCTTTTAACAATCCCTTAGCTAATTTTGATTTAAATACCAATCAAACATTTACCAATAATTTATTAGCAACTGCATATTTACAATTTAATCCTACACCAGCTTGGACCATTCGTTCAACTTTCAGTCCAGAAATCAACAATACCAAGCGAAATAGATTTAATTCTAGTCAGACACCGGGTAATCTCGCTATTGGCGTAACTGATGGTGGAACAGCAAGTGTAAGAACCGTTGCAAGTACTGGATGGAACAATGAAAACACAATACAATTTCAAACCGATATAAACGATAACAACAGTCTAACCATACTTGGAGGTGCTTCCTTTCAAAAATTATATACCGAAACTACGGAAGCCTCAGCTGCCGGTATTACAAGTGACGCCACAGGGTTCAACAATTTAGGAAATTCCAACCCAACTAGATCTATAGTAACTAGTGGCTTTAGCGGATTTCAAATCGCTTCTTTTTTCGGAAGGATAAACTACGACTATAAAAATAAATACCTCTTAACCTTAGTGGGTAGGACAGATGGTAGTTCAGTATTTGCAGAAGGAAATAAATATGAATTCTATCCTTCTATCGCAGCAGCTTGGAAAATTAGTGAAGAGGCATTTATGCAAGGTCAAAATCTAGTCTCAGATTTAAAATTAAGAGCTAGTTTGGGTCGCTCGGGTAATCAAGCTATTGGTCCGTACAGAACTTTAGGGGTGCTAACTGAAGCGAATACCACATTAAATGGTGCTGAAGTGCCCGGCCTAACTTTAGGAAGACCTTCAAATCCAAATCTAAAGTGGGAAACTACCACTTCTTTTGATATCGCTTTGGAAGCCTCCATATTGAATGGGCGTGTATTTACCGAATTCAATTATTACTATAAAGAGACCAATGATCTCTTATTAGATGTGACTATACCTAGACAGACTGGTTTTACGAGTCAATTGCAAAATGTGGGAGCGCTTGAGAACAGAGGATGGGAATTGTTAATAAATTCCAAAAATGTTTCTAGTAATAACTTTCGATGGAATTCTGTAGTGACACTTTCATCAAATAGGAACAAGATATTAGATCTTGGTGGTCAAGAGTTCATAGATGTTGTTGTAGACCCAATTATAGGTTCAGGTAATACAAGATTAATAGTAGGACAGCCTGTTCCTGTATTTACAGGGGTTAATTATTTAGGAACTTGGAAGAGTCAAGAAGAAATTGATGCTTCTGGCCTAACAGCTCAAGTTGTTGGCGGTTCAAGATTTGAAGATTTAAATGGAGATGGTATTATCTCTACTGAAGACAACGTTATATTGGGAAACCCATTCCCTGATCTAATTTTCGGATTCGAAAACTCATTTTCGTACAAGAATTTTGATTTTTCATTTTTTATCCAAGGTACTGTAGGCAATGAAGTATATAATTTAAGTATGCGAAACCACTATTTTAATCGTGGGGAGACAGTGAAATTTGGAGATTTAAGAGATCGTTGGACAGAAAACAATCCGAATTCTGACATCCCAAGGGCAGGTGCTGATTCAGTTACCAATACACCACCTAACTCTGAATACGTAGAAGATGGATCTCATTTGCGTCTAAAAGCTATTCGGTTTGCTTATAATATTCCAACCAAAGGGGTTTATGAAGGAATTAAAGATGCAACTATTGCCTTATCAGGAACCAACTTACTACTTTTCTCTAGCACCCGGTTGATCGAACCTGAAGCTAGTAATTTTGGTAGAAGTGGGATAGGTAACATTGCCCAAGGGTATTTAAGTGGTCAATATCCTAATCCAAGGGTTGTAACACTTAGTCTTAATATAACTTTGTAAAAAATTAGAAATGAAAACAACAAAAATAATTTTATACATCTTCCTAATAATATCATTTTCCGGATGTGAAAAGTTTTTAGAAGAAGATCCAAGAGCAATTATTGCACCTGAAACGTTTTTTGCATCAGAAAACGATGCCAGACAAGCGATTAACGGTACTTATGCCATACTTAAGAATAATTCCATTTATGGTCAGGTTGGGCTTGATCACTTTTATGACAATGGTGCCGATATAATAGAACCAAACCGTGCTGCAAATTTTGTGCAACCTATTGGTAATTATACATTGAATGAGGCCCTTGCCGATGTATCTATTCAAAAAATGAGTGTTTCAGATACATGGAAAGACCTTTATAGAGTCATTTTTAATACAAACATAATTATTGATAGAGTGACTGGTAATGAGGCAATTCTTGATGACGTGAGGACAGAAATTATTGCAGAAGCTAGATTTTTAAGGGCCTTGTGTTATTGGCATATAACCAATCTCTGGGGTGATGCACCATATTATTCAGAAGTGCTAACATTGGAAGAGGTTAGCCAATTAGGAAGAACGCCTGAGGATATTATCATAACTGGCACAATTGAAGATCTTCAATTTGCACAATCAATTTTACCTGATGCTTATCCGGATAATCAAAGAGGTAGAGCATCTAAGTGGGCTGCAGCTATAATAGAGGCAAAAATTTACATGAAGCAAAAAGATTGGCAAGGAGGATTAAACAAATGTTTGGAAATTATCAACCAGTCTTCACATGAGCTATTGCCAACTTATGAAGAAGTATTTGACCCATTGAATGAGTACAATGCCGAAATTATCTGGTCTTTAGATTTTGCAAAGGATATCGAGGGACTATTTGATCCTGCATTTCCTGGTAGAGCTTTTGCAGGAAACAACAGTTGGAGACCCAGCATGTTTAACCCTCGATTAAGAGATGAACCTAAAAATACTGATGAAAGAGGAGCATTAAGTGCTGCACTAACAGCAAATGGACAGGCTTTCAATGGAACAGGATTACAAGTGGCTTCCAAAGATTTTGCCGAAAAATTTCCATTAAACGATTTAAGGAGACCTTTAAACATTGTTGATAATTATTTAGGTTTTGATTTGAATTTCCCATATATGGCTAAATTCTGGAATCTCGATTTAGAAACTTCTCCTCGATTCAACCATTCAGATAACAGGATGGTATTCCGTCTGGCAGATGTTTATCTGATGGCCGCAGAGTGTGAAAATGAATTGAATGGACCTGATGGTGCTTACCAATACATCCATCCGATCAGACAACGTGCTTATGAAACTCAAGCTGAATGGGAATTGGTTGGTTTAAGCCAACAGGAATTCAGAGAGGCTATATATGACGAACGTAAGTGGGAATTAGCTGCAGAAGCACATAGACGATATGACTTAATAAGATGGGGAATTTTATTAGATGTAGTTCAGAACCTGGAATATCGTTTCTGGGAACCAAATGTAAATATCAGACCATACCACGTGCTATTACCCATTCCATTACAAGAACTAGAACTAAATCCTAATCTTTTAGAATCTGATCCTACCAACAACGGATATCGTTAGGGGTCCGAGTAAGGTCAGATAATAAGTGGCTTTATTAATGATTAGAGGATGATGGTACGCAAACGAATGTTTTGCGTACCTTTTTTTTTATGAAGAGATTTATAATTCTATTTTAAAAACCTTTATACAACTCATTGAATATCTGTCAATACTCCTTTTTTGCCGAAGCGGTTTTCTTAAGGCACTGTCAGCTTTTTAAAGTTCCAGATATTTTCCACATACCCAAGTCTTGAGTCAGGCAAGCACACATTGTCTAGTCCTCCCCTTTGAAGGGGAGATAGAGGGGTAGATGACGCGCGAGTACTAAAAGATTATACTGTTAAACTCAACTACGATATTCCTGCTATCTACCCTTATCCCATCAGAGGTCGGTAGGCTATACAGG
>JABDLO010000044.1 GCA_013002995.1 Saprospiraceae bacterium
ATCCCTCCCAAATCCATACGCCTGAGGTGGAATGATTTCAAGAAGCGATTGAGGTATAGAAAGAAATGATGGCGATAAAGTAGCCAACAATGCGTCTGTCGCTCTTTTCTGATCTGTAGCTGATACCGGCATTACATTAGGGTCACTTGCATCACCTTTTACAGCGTAATTATAATATGAACCTCCGATCATCTTGCTTACCGCTTCAATCTGATATCGATGCATGAGGTAGACCGGTACTAAAATTTTCTCTAACTCAGAATATGGAGTGCCGGTAGTGATGGTAGCTTCTCCCATTCGATTCAGGGCAAAAGATCTTACTTTGCTCATTCTTGAAAGTTCATCAACAGGATCAGTACCATTGTCCCATAAGTGACCCATAGGGTGTACACTTCCTGCAGGACGCGAATCTGAATCAGAGATAAAATATAGTCCAGACTCCTGTGTTTCAGTAATGATCTTATTCAATGCATCAGATTCATCCGTTCCCTCTGGAAAATCCTGGTAACCATATAAAATGGCCCGCTTATCCCATTCACCGATATTAACATCGTATACTTCATTATACACAACTGAGCCATTCTCAACATCAATAAAGGGATGGGGATAATCCATCACCGATGCTCTGTCATTAAAAGAAGACGCAAAATTATGAGCCAGACCTATGGTGTGCCCTACTTCATGAGCAGATAACTGCCTGAGCCTTGCTAGTGCAATGTCCATCATGGCTTGATGGTTTTCATCATCCTCAGCATATGGACTCATGATACCTTGAGCAATCATAAAGTCTTGCCTTACCCTCAATGATCCGAGGCTTACGTGCCCCTTGATGATCTCTCCTGTCCGTGGATCAGCAACTGAAGATCCATATGACCATCCCCTGGTACTTCTGTGTACCCACTGGATCATATTATACCGGACATCCAGAGGATTCGCTCCTTCTGGCAACACTTTTACCTGAAATGCATCTTTATAACCGGCTGCTTCATATGCCTGATTCCACCAGCTTGCTCCCTCCATCAAAGCAGATTTAACCGGTTCCGGACATCCTCTATCCAGATAATAAATGATCGGCTCTACCGTTTCACTCATCGCTGCATTGGGGTTCTTTTTTTCAAGCCTGTGCCGGACAATATATTTCTTATCCATGGATTCATAGATCGGAGCAGCATAATCATAAAATGAAGATTGATTAAAACCTGAATAGGGGTGAAACTCACGTGGTGTGTAGTTATCATCTGGCAGTCTGATGAAAGAGTGGTGTTGTCTTACCGTTACTTCCTCCGGACTGGGAGTGACAGAACGGATTTCTCTCCCTTTGGGCTTACCGGTAAAGGTGAGCATAGCTTCAAATTCACTATTGTCTGGAAAACTGAATGTATTATCCAGATATACCGCTGATTTACTCTTGTCGAGTTTATAATTACCCTGTCCTCTTCTTTCCAGTGCACCGATGACATTGTGAGCATCCCTGAGCAGGAAAGGAGCCAGGTCGATCACATAATCTGAACCTTCAGAGGATTCAATTTTAAAACCCCACAATACGCTCTGAGCAAATGCCTCTTCAACCGCTTTTACTTCAGCAGGATTATCACTTATAGCCCTGTAATCCTGATTGGGTTGAATCAACAAGATCTTTTCACCTACTTTTTCAAACTTGACAATCCTGTCTCGACCCAATTGCCCACGATCAAGTCCGATATCGTTGGATCCGACTCCAGCTGCCAGACTATTTACGTAAAGAAATTCTTCTCCCAGGTTATCAATTTCCAATAGAAGCCTTCCTTTCTCATCGTCCCAGGAAAAGTCAAAATATCCTTCATAATTAGTCTCTGGTTGTGCCATCAGGAATAATGGCAATAACAATAATAGTAGCGATTTCATAGGTTATTCAGTTATTTTGGATTTATTCTTAAAGTAGTAAATAATGATTACGGATAGACAGATTACAAGCCCAAAAAATTCCCTGGCCAGTTCAATATGTGGTTCTTCAGCTTTCATCGATCCTGCAATATTATCCATTCCACCATTGATCCAGTCAATGATATCGGGAATATAAGAAATCATAAATAAGCCGTACAATACAATGAAGAGGAACAGCAACTTTTGCGAAAGCAAACTCCTGAGAAATAATACCGGAATCAAAGAGATCAACCAATAAATAGGGGTCCATATCCAGAAATCCGGATCATTAAATTGAATGATTCCGAATATGATGAATATAATCATGGTGATATAATGAAACCAACTTCCCATAAGAACTGATTAAGAGAGGCTGAATATAAGGAATATATAAGACTGGGACGACAGAAAAAGCAAGACCTGACCCCAATTACATAGATTCTAATTCAATGCTGCTTCAATCAATTTCATGCTTTGATCAATGGCCAGGTCCTGATCATAATTAATGCTTACCCTAAGTGCACGTAAACCATTGATACCTTGTACCGGTGCCAGATCGTGGACTTCTATGCCCGGCTTGATATAACCTAATGATTCCATGTATTTCAGATAACCGATGTATTCTAATCGCTCATCAGGATGTGCAAATACGATTGCCAACTTGCCCGGTTGAGTAAGCCGTTCCTTAGTCTTCTGGATGAGTGACTTATCGATTCTCTTTTTAATGATCTCATACCTGATGTTGTAAGCACCCTCCACATCAAATTTTTTCTCATCCATTCTGAACCTAATGGTAATGGCGTTGCTGTGGACAAGAATTAACGAACAAACATTCATCTTGACCTTGAGTGAATCATGCTCCTGTTTCAATCTATTTTCAATCTCGATCATACTCATGATCTGCCACAACCTGATGTTTTTAAGGTATAAGTCATAGTATTTTCTACCTTTCACAAGAGAGTCACCTATATATATATTGTGCTCAACACCATCTGTCTTATATTTCTCATAATAATGAGGAAACATCTCCTGAGCAATCAACTGTCGCTCAATCATCATTTCTGTAATGGTCGATGTGACTGCATTTACACTGCTTTCGTATTGATTCCGCCTCTTATTGTAAGCGTTGGTATTGCTTTTCAGCTTCTTTTGATACTTGGCGATCAGTCTGGCACATTCCATATTTAAAGATTCAATGTGCTCAAGATTGGGTTCTACTTCCCGCTTGATGAAGTCTAATACTGCCACCTCATCTCCCACTCCAAGGCCCAGGCCGAGTTCGCTCATCCTGGTATTGATCATGTTCAAGAGTTGCCCATAATATGGAAGATTAGATAATAGAAAGGCATTCTCAATGATGCGTTGAAGATCTTTCAATTGATCCATCAGATCATTCTTTATCGCTGCATTTCTCTTGAGGGATGAATCCTTGATATCTATCTGCCCATACAATGGATGAACTCCGGGAAAGTCAATGTCTGTCATTTCGGAATTCAACCCATTAAGTTTATTTCGGTAATATGTTTCAGCTTCTTGCTTAAATTTCCACTCCACCGTTGGATGGATTGCCGTACACTTTTCCTTAATTATGGCCTCCAGGTTGACATCATATTGTCGCAGGTAACGCTTTATTGAAGTATTAAAAAGTGTCTTGATGTTCTCAAACTTTTTTGCCACAATCCCATCCAGCATTCCTTTCTTATGTGAGCTCATCTCTAATAAGGCAAGTAACTCACCGTCTACTGATATCGGAAAGATAGCATAACTTCCGATTTTCTTTTTATCAAATTCTCCGCTCACATCACAAGTGCTATCCATGATAGAGTCAAGATCTACAATTAACTCATTGTGATGAGATTTAAGGTGGCTGATGA
>JABDLO010000049.1 GCA_013002995.1 Saprospiraceae bacterium
ATAAGAATCGATAATTTCCGTACAGGACAGAGACCTTATGATATTGAGATTCAGGGTGACATATTCTACATAGCACTTTCCTATTATGGCATAATGGCATTCGATATTTCCGATCCTACCAATCCTGAAAGAATTGCATACCTTGACACCGGCGGAGAATTGGATAAAATTCACCTAAGCGATGGATTGATCTATGGAGGAGATGGATCTGCTGGAATTGTTATCCTAAACCCTTGGTTCACATCATCGGACGAGATAACATATGATATTCCATTTGAAATTAAAGTTTTCCCTAATCCCGCAACTACAACTTCAATAATAGAGGTGGCTGGAAATTGGGATCGTCCGTTAATAATTAAAGTTGCAACAATGGATGGACGGATCGTAGGATCTAGAGTCATCAATGTCCAAAATGGCAACGTAACAATTCCTATGGATGAGTTAATGTATAAAACCTCAACACAGGGCATCTATTTTATTGTGGTATCCACAGGAGATAAAATCAAATCCATCCCGATCATGTGGACACTTTAGGAATACATTATCGCTCAGGATTAAATAGTACCCTCATACCACGCCCTACCTCTGTGATCTCTCCCTGATCATAGATGGTGTGGCCATTGATCAGTGTTTTCATCACTTTGCCTCTAAAGCGTTTTCCTTCAAGAGGTGACCATCCGCATTTGTAGAATAATCCCGCCTTGTCCACCTCCCATTGATAATCGGCGTCAAAGATCACAACATCAGCGTAATTCCCTTCATCCAGGTATCCACGTTCAAGAACCCTGAAACACCTCGCCGGGTCATGACACATCTTCTGTATGATCATCTCCATTGTAATCATTCCACGATGATAATAATCCAGCATGATATTGAGACTATGCTGTACCAGAGGCAATCCCGAAGGGGCCTTAATATAGTGCTGAGACTTTTCTTCTATCGTATGAGGTGCGTGATCAGTTGCGATAATATCAATTGTACCGTCCAACACTGCCTGGAATATTTGATCCCGATCTTCCTTTCTTTTGATGGCAGGATTACATTTTATTTTATTCCCTAGAATTTCATAGTCTTTATCACAGAAATAAAGGTGATGAACACATGCTTCAGAAGTGATTCTCTTCTCTTCAAGCGGTTTTTCATTAGAGAACAATGAAAGTTCTTTAGCAGTTGAAATGTGCAGAATGTGAAGCCGTGTGTCATGCCTCTCTGCCAATTCTTTTGCCAGTGAGCTGGAAAGATAGCAGCCTTCTTCATTTCTGATATGTGGATGATGTCTAGCATGAAGTTGGTCTCCGTATTTTTCCTCCCAGATTTTCGCGTTATTCCTTATAGTAGCTTCATCTTCACAATGGGTCGCAATTAACATTGAAACTTTACTGAATAATTGTTCCAGCGTTACAGGGTCATCAACCAACATGTTACCGGTACTGGATCCCATGAAGGCTTTAATCCCACAGACAGTGTGTGGATCAGTCTTCAATACATGTTCCAGGTTATCGTTACTCGCTCCCATAAAGAAGGAATAATTAGTAAATGCTGTCCTGGCTGCTATATCGTATTTATCCTGAAGCATTTTCTGTGTCAATGCGGGCGGCTTGGTATTGGGCATTTCCATAAACGTGGTCACTCCTCCTGCACATGCAGCTTTGGATTCAGTGTGAATGTTGGCTTTATGCGTAAGACCGGGCTCTCTGAAATGGACCTGGTCATCAATGATACCTGGCATCACATGACAATCGGTCGCATCAATTTCTTCACCTTGCTTGTCTATAACTCCTCCTACCTGTTCAATCCGATCACCTACAATTAATAAATCCCCTTCAATAATCTCACCTCTATTGATGATCTTTCCGTTTTTTATAACTTTCTTTTCCATCCTTGTTAGTTAACATTGTACCTTTGCCGCGAAAGATATAGATTTTCTATCCGACAAGAAATTATTCTATACATTTGAACGACAAATCCAACCAATGAATTCATATCTGGATCAGAAAATAGGAGTCCTTGGAGGAGGACAGCTAGGGAAAATGCTGGCACAGGCAGCCAGCCCTATGGGCATCCAACTTTACATCCTGGATAAAGACAAAAACTTCCCTGCAGGTCAGGTTGCTCCTCATTTTACTGAAGGTAATTTTAATGATTACGATGATGTCATGGCTTTTGGAGCTGATAAGGATATCATCACCATTGAAATCGAAGCCGTCAACACAGATGCACTGGTTGAACTTGAGAAAATGGGCAAGAAAGTTTACCCACAGCCTTCTATTGTTTCTCTTATCAAAGATAAAGGCACTCAGAAGCTTTTCTACCGCAACCATCACCTTCCTACATCGCCTTTCGATCTTTATGATCAATGGGAAGACATCATCACAGATGTGGAAAACGGTACCCTCATCTATCCTTTCGTACAGAAAGCCAGGTCTGGGGGTTATGATGGTCGAGGTGTCCAGGTGGTTAAAGGTCCGGAAGATTTAAAAGTACTATTGCAGGTCCCAAGTCTCGTTGAAGACCTCGTAGACATCGATCGGGAAATTTCTGTTATTGTTGCCAGGAGTAGCAATGGTGAAATCTCATCGTTCCCTGTCGTAGATATGGAATTCCATCCTACTGCCAATCTGGTTGAATTTCTTTATTCCCCGAGTAAATCACCGATTGACTTCCAAAACCAGGCCACTCGGATTGCTGAAAAGCTGGTGTCAGAATTAGAAATAGTAGGATTATTGGCTGTGGAACTCTTCCTTGATGCCAACGGTCAAATATTGATCAATGAAGTAGCACCAAGGCCACATAACAGTGGTCACCATACCATAGAGGCCAATGTCACCAGCCAATATCAACAACATCTCCGTGCCATCACCGGCTTACCTTTGGGCAGTACCAGGTCCAATCTGGCAGCTGTTATGGTCAATGTCCTGGGAGAAGATGGATATACAGGAAGAGCACATTATCAGAATATA
The DNA here is from genome assembly GCA_013002995.1 of Saprospiraceae bacterium. Lineage (GTDB taxonomy): Bacteria > Bacteroidota > Bacteroidia > Chitinophagales > Saprospiraceae > JABDLO01. Next base: position 2,961 of record JABDLO010000049.1, read on the forward strand.
GAGGACTGTCTCAAAATGGAAGGTGTATACATTCATCTCTATGGGAAAGAAATGACCAAACCATTCAGAAAAATGGGACACATCACCATCGTTAGTGACAGCCTGGACCGAGCCATAGAAAAAGCAAAAATTGTCAAAAACACATTAAAAGTTATCACATGAATCAAGCTAAAGTAAGTATCATCATGGGGTCGGATTCCGACTTACCGGTCATGCAACAAGCCGCTGATATTTTAGATCATTTAGGCATTGGTTATGAGATGAGTATTGTTTCTGCACATCGCACTCCCGAACGGATGTTTGATTTTGCTAAAAATGCTCACCTGAATGGGACGTGTGTCATTATTGCAGGAGCTGGAGGTGCTGCTCACCTGCCTGGGATGGTCGCTTCTTTAAGTCCGCTCCCTGTAATAGGTGTACCTGTTAAATCATCCAATTCCATTGATGGCTGGGATTCCATCTTGTCCATTCTTCAGATGCCCAATGGCATTCCCGTAGCTACTGTAGCCCTGAATGCAGCAAAGAATGCCGGTATTTTAGCAGCTTCCATACTCGGAGCTTCTGACGATGCTATTTTAAATCGTGTGGTTGCTTACAAGAAAGAATTAAAAGAAGCTGTACTTGCTAAGGCGGCAAAACTAGAATCCAGGTAGGTGAAAGGATTATTCCCATTAACAGGAATAAAGGCTTTCATTGCTATTTACCTGTTTTTCCTCTTCATTGAAGCCATCATCTTTGGACCATATCTGTGGAAACCTAATGAATTTGTTTTCGCTTTTGGTGGCGATGCCCTGGTCATTTATTATGACATGGTATACCACATCTGCCATGGCAGTGGAGGACTGCACTTTGAAGGGATGAATTATCCCTATGGAGAAAGCATTTTATTGACTGATGCCAATGCTGCGATCACCATTTTGCTTTCGTGGGTTAATAAAATTATTCCCATATGTGGAATGGTTCCCGGAATATTACATGGCCTGATTCTTTACTTGCTACCGCTTACAGGGATATATCTCTTTCTAATCCTTAGAAAGATGGATGTATCTCCATTAATGGCTATTGTTTTTTCAATACTGATAGCATTTCTATCTCCCCAGATGTTAAGAATTCTGGGACATTTCGGATTGGCATTTCCATTTGTTGTACCAATGGCTATTTATTGGGTATTGACCCTGGAAGATGAGGAAAAATTCAGATGGAAAGATCTGTTATATGGGATGGTATTTTTTTTCTTTTTCATCAATAACCCCTATCTCGGTTTTGCTGCAACAGCTTTGATTACAGCATACGGTTTTATCCATTCTATTGTTTTCAGGAAGATCATGTTGACACCCATATTGATGGGTATCGTTCCCACTCTCATTGGATACTTACTTATTCAATATTCAGATTCTTTTGCTGATCGAGTTGAAATGCAATGGGGTTTCTTTCATTATTTTGCAAGTATCCAGGGTATGTTTTTTCCTGATGGAAGCCTTCTATATGATATGCTCTCCATATTTAAGATTCCCAGTATAAGGTTTGAGGGAAAGGTCAATGTGGGGCTGGTTACTACGTTGGTTTCCATTGCCGGTGTTATTGCTCTGGGCAAATGGGGCATCACCAGAAAGTCATCACCACTGCTACACATTGAAGGTCGGTTTAAATATCTGATGTGGGCATCATTTCTCCTTTTCCTTTATGCGGCTAATTATTCATTGTATGGATTTGCCAAACCATTTATGGAGCAATACCTGGGAAAGCTATTGATGTTTAAGGCTTCCGGAAGAATGGCCTGGCCATTTTATTTTATGCTGACCCTTTATGCGGCAATAATACTTGACAGGCTCTACCAAATGGATGGATTAAAATTCAAAATCCTCATTAAAATAGCGATTCTGATCTGGGGATTTGAAGCCATGAGATATAACCTGGATCGATTTCAGAATGTCCATCATTCAAATCCTTTTGCACAGAGAGATTTCGGAGATCAGCTTAACTCACTCAATATCAATGCATCTACATATGAAGCATTGTATATGGTACCTGTGGTGCAAAGTTGGATGGACAAGTATTATTTCCCCATGCACTTTGAGAGTCAATTCAGCGGAATCATGATCTCTTCCAATACAGGAATACCCATGATCAATGCCATGATATCCAGGCCGCCAATGCAATCTACGCTGGAGTCGATACAACTGGCTTCCGCTCCCCATATTCCGAGAGATCGATTTGGAGACTTAAAGGGGGATCGCCCTGTTCTGATTGTATTGGGAAATAATCATTCAGAACTTACAGAGGGAGAAAAATTTATAATCGATCAATCTCAGCCAGTGGGTGAATTTGCCAATTGCAAAGTATTTTCCCTCAATCCTACTCAATGGAAGGTTGCCCCAGCTCCTCCCGACTCAACTTTGATCTTAAAAGATAAATTTGAGATATCAGCAAATCCCCATCAGGGAATCGGTCAGGGAAAATCCATTCATTCACCTCCAGGTTTATCAATCATATGGCAAAGAAGACTTAGCCCTGAAACCATACCGGATAAAGTAGAAATAAGTCTGTGGTTTTATATGGATACAAAGTCATATCACCTCCCTGTTCTGAAAATCTCTTGTGACCCTGAACAGCGTAATTTTTTCAATCGATCCTCCAGGGATATTAAAGATGGTTGGACCAGGCATTCCATTGTCATTCCATACTGCCGGGATATTGAAGTCACGGTTGAAGGAGAAAGATCATTTTTATTTGATGACCTGGAGATCAGGGCTGTAAAGTGAGATCAAAAGTCTCAAGTGAGGACCCGATGAGTAAGACAACATAAAACCAGCTTCATTAACTTTACCATTAAGGGCAGTAAGGTTGCACTAAGGTACACTAAGATCCGTGAAAATCCGCTTAATCCAAATGATCAGCGTTCTATCCTTCAGGCATTGATGTACATTACCTCTTTAACTGCTTTTATCACTTTAGCAGGATTAGGAAGGTACTCTTCAATATAAGGGACTGAGTAATGAAGTGAGGTATCGGCAGAGTTGACCCTGGTTACAGGGGCATCCAGGTAGTCAAAAGCATACTTCTGGATCTCATAAGCGATCTCTGCAGAAACACCAGCAAATGGCCATGACTCGTCTATAACAACCAACCTATTGGTTTTCTTTACAGAATCAACGATGGTCTGATGATCAAGTGGTCTGATTGTCCTCAAGTCGATAACTTCTGCAGAGATGCCCTCCTTTGCAAGTTCGTCAGCGGCAGATTTGGTTACTTCCATCATCTTATTGAATGAAACCAGCGTTACATCTGTTCCTTCTCTTCTTACGGCTGCTTTCCGATGGGTACCAGATAATCTCCATCAGGCACTTCACCTTTCAACC
>JABDLO010000055.1 GCA_013002995.1 Saprospiraceae bacterium
AAGTTTACTATCCTATCTGAACAAGCAATACCGCAAATTGCAACCCATCATACAAAGCATGCGAGATCACCAATGGTAAAAACCTCCGATACCTATAAAAATAAAAACACACCACCACACTTTTTAACCCTATTGATATCGCTCCAGCCGTCCCCTGGTAAATATGAGCCATGCCGATCAAAGCAGAAGTCAGAAATATAACCACCACTTCCCATACTCTATCCTCCTTCACATTCCATAAACACTTCAACATAAACACCCTCGACAATTCCTCGAATAATGCAACACCAATCCACAACACTGGCCCAAACCAAACCAACATCAATAAGGGATCACCAGCAATTTCTCTAATGGTATTGAACAGGTCATCATTTGGCGGTTGATTATTGGGAATCCATTGATAAAGCGTCTGTCTTTCTACATAAAACATTGCAAAATAAATAACAGCCAGGCCCAAACCAACCAGAATATCAGTCATCCAGTTACCTTGTCCTTCATTGAAAGTCTCTGTAAAATTTGCCTTGAGCAGGTATTTATTTAATAAAAAAATAACAATACATAATCCTCCTCCTATCACTAATGGGTAGATCAACATCTCTGAAGGAGTGAAGCTTCCATCCCCTGACAGTCGGTACCATATCATAAAGATGTTAACTGGAAGAATGGCAATAGCTACGGCAAGGAGATTTCGAGTGGTTAGGTTCATAAAAAGTTGGTATTCATCAATAAGAAAAACACCAACACCTAATGAATAATTTCAAAAAATCGAAAGATGAAATATCTAAATACATATACTTTTGCAACCATTTTTTTCTCTGCGGAACTCCGCGAAACAACTCCCAAAACTCTGTGGTTAAAATAGGCCTTCAGGTATAATCTATTTCCTATCAGAATCCAATTCCTTCAACCTCACGACATCATTATCCGTCAGGACCTGCAAGTTCTCAGTAATTTTCTCAACAGGCCAGTCCCACCACTTTATGTTAAGTAAGGATGCTATCTCTTCATCAGAATATCTCTTTCGGATCACCTTAACCGGATTACCTCCTACGATAGAATAAGGCTCAACATCTTTAGTAACTACAGATTTACTACCGATGATACATCCATCTCCAATGTTGACCCCGGGCATAATTGTCGCACCATAACCAATCCACACATCATTACCGATTATGGTATTTCCTTTAAATGGAAACTCTTTTCCATCCATCGCACCGGACCAATCCCCTCCAAAGATGGAAAATGGATATGTCGTTATCGCATCTGTCAGGTGATTGGCACCATTCATAATGAAGGTTACGTCTGAAGCAATCATACAGAACTTCCCAATGATCAATTTGTCACCTGTAAAATCAAATAAGTACTTCACATTCTTTTCAAAATTCTCAACATTCTCAAAGTCATCATAGTAAGTATAGTCACCAACTATTATGTTGGGATTCTTGACAATGTTCTTAAGAAAACAAAGTCGATCATAATTGGGTAAGGGAAACTTTAAATTCTTATCTGGAATATTCAATTGAAACAGGTTTGCAGATTAAATAAGAGATCGAAAGATAATTACAATTTAAATATTGATCTTTTCCATTCACTCAACTAAAATTACAACGTTTCCTCGCTTATGCCCTTTTACGATGTATTCATGGGCTTGTCTTACCTTTTCTAATGGAAATTGTCGGTCGATCACTGATCTCAATTTCCCTTCCTGGAAAATATTCACCAGCTCTGCAAGAAATTGCTTCAGCTCATCTACTTTCCTTGCTCCTGTGGCGTCGAAAATGGCTTTTTTACCCTTCGAAAAAGAAGTGAATACCACATCAATCAACAATGAAAAATTGAGAACAGGTGACAAATACAATCCATCCTTACTCAAGACCTTTTTACTTTCTTTGAACGATGATTTACCCACTGTATCATAAATGAGGTCATAATGTTTTTCCATTGTGGTAAAATCCTCCTTTGTATAATCAATTACATAATCAGCGCCTAATGATTGAACCATTCCAATGTTTCTTCCACTACTGACTCCAGTAACTTCTGCACCAAAGTATTTTGATAGTTGGACAGCAGCAGTGCCAAGAGCACCGGATGCACCTATGATCAAGACTTTTTCATCCGGTTGGATCTTTCCCAGGTTTTTCAAAAAGTTATAAGATGTCAAAGGACCATCACAATAGGAAGCTGCCTCTTCATATTTCATAGAATCAGGTATAGGAAGGATGACGCCGTCTTCCGGAATGGCAAGATATTCCGCATTGGAACTAAATTGAAATAGTGATTCACCGAATACTCTGTCTCCGACGTTGAATTGCCCCACTTCACTTCCAACACCTACAACTTCTCCTGCAAACCCAGTTCCTGGAATAGGGTTCTTTGGCTTAGTCAATCCGATAAACAATCGGGCAAAGTATGGCTTGCCAGTCAGCATCATAGTATCAGCTCTTGTTGCTGAAGCAACATGAACTTTGATTAAGATTTCATTTTTTGCAGGGACAGGTATATCCAGATTTTGAACTTCAAGTACTTCTGGGCCTCCATATCCTCTTGCGACAATTGCTTTCATTTTATGAGCGTGCATGTTTATTCGTGTTTGATGTATTAAATAATATGATACAAAGATGAAGGCCTGAAGTCAATAGGACGTTCTGAATAAATCAACAGAGGTTCCGATTTACATTTCCGAACTTTTATGGAAGGCTTGTGTGATACTGCTTTGGCGTCATACCTTCCTGTTTTTTGAAGAAGGTATTGAAGACCGTTTTGGAATTAAAACCACTTTCATAGGCCAGACCTAGCAATGATATATGGCTATTAGCTGGATCTTTAACCAATTGCTTAAAGTGTTCCAATCTGTGAAGATTGATATACTCATTGAAATTCTTTCCAATCTTTTTATTTAACAACCAGGATAATTGATTGGCATGTATCCTTACCTGGTCAGCCAGAGATCTTAAAGTCAACTGCGGGTTGAGGAATGGCATTTCCTCATCAACGAACTCTACTAATACCTTATGATAATGATCAGCTGTCTTTTCATCCAACAAGGCTTTTTTAGAAGATTCCATCTTTGAAAGTGTTGGTATTGCAGGATAGATCTTTTTATGCCATTCCAGATATCTAGGATCTGATCTCAGGTTTCTAGCTAATGGATCAGAAAAAGTAAGCAAAAGTATCGACGATTTTTTATCCATTGCTTCTTTCAGCCAATCAAAAGCATCATCTATCCTGTTAAGGTTGGTGAAAGCAAGGAAAAGATAAGAATGAGCCTGGAAGGAAGAATCCTTTTGAGCTTGATTCTCCAATTCATAAAGCAAAGAAGCGATTGCCTCTTTATCTTCATTAAAAGTATTTGCCAATGTTAACAAACCAAGTCTCTCGTCAGGGATCAACAAGTCTCTACCTATTGATTCTATCATCTCAATAACCTTATTACTTTCTCCATTCATCATTAGGACATAGCATAAAGTTACAAATGCCGGCAAGTTATTGGGATTGGCATCCATCAATCCATGGAATGTATCAATTGCTTCATAAAAATCTCCATTCCTATAGTGAAAATACCCTTCATAAAATCTCGTCTCCTGATTCAGGGGATCTGTTCCAAGGGCCAATTGGAGATGTTTTCTGGCCTTTTCCATTTCTCCTCTTAATATGTAGAGAAAAGCCATAAATTGTTGAGCCTCTATGAAAGTGGGCCTTGATGTAATGGCTTTTAATGCATAAGATGCAGCTTGTCCGAAATTGGCATTAGTGAAAAAGGCCATTTGAGCCATCTGATAATTTACACCTGGATGATTGGGATCCAACTGTTGTGCTTTCTGCGTATAAAAGACGGACTTTTTCCAACTTTCTTCCCTTGGACCGAATTGGGTCGTGGCAAGAAAACTATATGAATCACCCAAACCAAGGTAAGATTCTATGTGATTGGGATCCAGCGAAACAGCCTTCTCATAGCAGGAAATAGATTGCTTAACATCCTTTGGGTTCCATTGCTTGAAGTGATACTTTCCTTTTAAGTACCATTCATAAGCAGTGATATTCTCCGCTGGAGGATCAATAAGATGGTCACTGATTTCAAAATGACCAATATGCTCTCTCAATCTTTCTGCCATCAAAAGGCTGATCTCATCTTGTAATTCAAAGATGTTATCCATCTTTCGATCCCAGGATTCTGACCAAAATGGTACGTCATCCTGAACCTCTATCAATTGTGTACTGATCCGTACTTCCTCTTTATGGATCCTTACACTGCCTTCTAGTACTACTTTCACACTAAGTTGAGCAGCAATCTCACTGATCGGTAGATTCTTATCCTTAAAGTAAAAAGAAGAAGTGCGACTGATCACTTTCAGTTCATCAATCTTACCAAGAGCATAAATGATCTCCTCTGTTAACCCATCAGCAAAGTACTCTTGCTGGCCTTCAGGACTTAAATTCTTAAATGGGAGAATTACAATTGGAACTTTCACAATGGTATAGAGATATTTATCTTAATTATTATAAAAGTAGAAATCTCTATGTAATTGTTCTCAAGAAGCCTTGAGTATTCATAATTACTTGTTCTGGCAAATTAGATCCATTGATTATAAAGATCCAATTTAATGTAATTCCAGGGTGCTCCAGATTTTTCGATCTCAACGTGTCATTTTAAAATCACCCAATGACCAAGATCAACTTTTCACTTTCAATTTTTCTATTGCTCTTTCAATCTGCCAGTAAGCTGCTACCACACTGATATATTCAATTCCAATCAGCCAGAAACCCGATCTGTAAAAAAGCTTATGTAATCACCACCATAAGGAATGATGAAAAAAGGTACTGTGATTAAAGCGTCCAGGACTATCGCTATCAGAAACATAATCAGTCCCAATACAATACCATTCGTCAGATGTCCTTTCCGATAATAAATATGAGCGCCAATAAACGCAGCAGGAATAATTACAAATGATAAAACATAATTAGCCTGCAAATCAGCATCATCCATGACCGGATAAAAATAGGAAGCTACAAATGCTATTATGGCTATTGCATAGACTATCAAGGATGAGATGAGTGCACTTTTTAGATGGATGGTTTTCATGATTTATTTTTTATTTGATTAAGTGAATAAATTTGATTCAACTAAAGATATAAGTGAAGAAGGAGTCATTCTGATATGAAATCTTATAACATTTGATAGATATCAGAATTGTGAAATTCATTAAATGGTTTGGGGAATGCTCTGGTTCCAGACACCTGAGGAAGCCGTTCTTCTTGCATAATCACTGAAATCAGTGGCTTCCCTTCCCAATACTTTTTCCACATCTTTACTTATAGTATGGTTATCTGGATTTCCCAATACTTCTCTGAACAAATAGTCGAATAGCCAGATATAGTCCGAAGGAAGTCCGGCGGCTTTCATCATCCCACTGTACTCCTCCATTGTTACTGGCTGGTAGTGAATTTTTCTTCCAGTAGCTTGAGATATCTCCTTTACTACGTCCTGAAAAGTTAACTTCCTGGGACCAGTAACCTCATAGGTCTTTCCATTATGCTGATCATCAAGGAGTGCCTCTACAACCACTTCTGCGATGTCATCTGTATCCACAAAAGGGATTTCAGCTTCAGGCATCGGAAGAGCTACATGGCCTGCCAGGATGGGATCCATCAAGAAACTTTCACTAAAATTTTGGTTGAACCAGGATGCTCTGACCAATGTGTAATCAAGTCCTGAATTGACCACCACTTGTTCACATCGTTCTGCTTCTTTCTCTCCTTTTCCTGATAGTAGCACGGCTTTCTTCACACCTGCCTGTTTAGCGGCTTCAGTCAATCCTTGTATTGCTTCATATGCACCTGGTACTGCAAGATCAGGGTAATAAACGATATAGACCTTGTCCATACCTTCCAGTGCACCAGGCCAGGAGGATGGATCATCCCAGTCAAATGCAGGATTGTTTCTCCGGGTTCCTAATCTTACATTTTGATTTCTTCGAAGTAATCCTTCTACGACTTTTCGTCCAGTTTTGCCGGTTGCTCCGGTCACTAAAATGTTACTTGTCATGATTTTGAATTTTAATATTGATAAATTGATTTATACGTTGGTAAATATTGATTTTGAATAAATGAAGACTCCTATTAACATCAGGATAAAGGATATCACGGAGCATATTGTCCGCACCCAATGCCAACTATTCCATTTTCTTTCATAAGAATTACGGAAATCGATGATCTCTACTTCGCTGAGTTCTGATAGCTTTAATGCTTCAAGAGCATCATTAAGTGGCACATTACCCAGAATGGTTACGCCAAAAGTTCCTACCAGGTATACCACAACTGCTGCTAATAAAATCCAGAATGTTATCCCTGATTGATATTGTTGTATCATACTGATGATCATAATGATGGGGCTACCAAAAAAAATCAGATAGAAAGCAGGATTGAGTATTTCAAGGTTGATGGATTGCATGGTCTCCAGGTAAGTGATATCCAGCACTTTCTTTGTTCCGGGAATTACAGAAACCAACCAGGCATAAAAAAACCCAGCTGATAAGCCTACCAAAATAGTCGCAGCTAGAAGTGTCAAAGATTTTAATGAGAATTCCATGGCATTAGGTTTTTCTTGATATAGAAATTAATATGTGGTATGTTACTTCTGTTTTAATTACTGAAGCAAAGGTGCAGGCAATAGGCATACCATGATTGACCATTCCGGCCAATCTTATGACACTTTAAGCCAAATGGATTCTTTTGTTGAGATTTTGACTAAAAAGAAGTTATCAATTATAATGTAGAAGATGTCCTTTGAATAATTACTCAATCTTTGTTTCACCCTTTAGGGAGGGGTAAAAAACAAAGATTATAGCTCGTAATACTCAACTCTGAATATGAGCTCATTTTGTTTGAAAAGGATTCCTGTACTCAAGAGGGGATATTCCTGTCCACCTTTTGAAGGCGCGGCTGAATGCACTTTGTTCTGAGAATCCAGTCTGGAAGGCGATTTCTCCAATAGAATTTGAAGTGTTCTTTAAAAGGTCTTTAGAGATTTTTTCCTGAGTAGTCTTAACAAGATCGCGGAAAGATATTCCTTGAGCTGTTAATCTCCTTGTTAATGTTCTTGTACTCATCCCCATATGTCCCCCAATGTGAGAAATACTTGGAATTCCACTGGGCAAGGCATCCATGATCAACTTTTCAACATCAGAAGCTATCTTAAAAGCATTAATTTCAATCCCTTTCTTCTCTTCTTCCACACGTTCAAGAAGAAATCGGTTAATGCTTTCATCTGCTTTTGCAGTACGAGTATTAAGATCGCTGGTCTTGTAAGTGATGCTGTTATTGGCCTGATTAAACAAAATAGGGCATTGAAATGCTTGATGGTAGCTTTGCATATTAGAAGGAGGCTTATGCTTAAATGACACGCCTACAGGAGTAATTTCAGTTTCAGTCATAGCTTGCAATACCACAACGATAGCGGAGATGGTGGCTTCATTGGACAATTCCAAGCCCCTTCTGTATGCATCCCTATATAAATAGATGTGAGACAAATCACCTTCCTTTTCTACTTTGAATACATAAGTATTGGATAATAAATGGAAGTATCTCTCACTTCTTTCAAATATCTCCCCTGCCCTGGAACAGGTCTTCCAGGTTAGTCCAAGGACACCATAATCGTCCATTTTCATCTGCTGTCCTACTCTTACAGAAAACCCGGGGCCGAGTCGTTGATCCAACATTTCGTGAAGATCAAAAAAGTGATCTGCAGGAACTGCTTTGATTTCTTTCATTGCCTTTATAGAAATGGGAAGGTCATTAAACTCATCAGCTGCCATTCCCTCCTCCATGGCATAATGCACCATCTTGCGATAAAGACTGATAGAGATGTATTTCATGGCAGGAATTAGAGCAATTTTCTACATTATAAACATAATACTCTCGGTTTAATTCAAAGTATCGTAATCTCGTTGTTTATTTTTTATTATTTCTTGAATTTTAATTTAATCTCTTATGGCTTTAAAATCAGCTGCTTGCCACAATGGTTCGCTTTCATAATAATTTCCATTAGTCATCACTGCTGAGACCGTTCTTAAATTTGTAATATCCATCAGCGGGTTTTTGTCTAAGATGGCGATATCTGCCTCTTTACCGATCTCCAAAGTTCCTGTTTCATTTTCCATACCCATCGCTTTTGCAGGGATAATGGTAGCCGTTTGAAGAGCTTCAAAAGCTGATAAATGACCATATTTCTGGTACGTTTCCAATTCTAAAAAGTGCCCAAATCCCGGTGCAAAATTGTCTGTACCTGCAACGACAGGAATCCCTGCTTTGAAAAACTTTCCAATAACCTCAGCAGATTTAATTATATTTTGTTTTGACATTGCGGCACGTTTTTCATTCACACCACTTCTAAACCTTTTGCTTTCAAAAAGCTCATATGCCATTCTACCTGCATCAGGTTCTAATGTTTCCATTTTTTCTCCTTTTGGTAAAGAACGGATTACGCCCAAGCCAAGCGTCGGATCCAAAACAGTACCATGTTTCAAATAAAAAGCTATTGCTTCATTTAACATTTTATCGCTAATTTCATTTTCCGCCATATAATAAGCTCCAAGCTCTGATATTTCTTTATCTGGAAACAAAACTGCCAGAATTCTATTGGAATGGCTCAGCATATCCATTCCACTTTCCACAGCTAAATTAGCACTGTTAACTAATGCAGGAACATGACCAGTTACAGTCATCCCAACCCTATGTGCTTCTTCAGCTAGTACTTTTAATATTTCCGGCTGTATTGAAGTATATATTTTAATCTGTTTATAACCATTCTTATGATATAAGTCTACTACTTCCTTAGCTTCTTTAACGGATCGTGCTCTAACAACTCCATTCCCCTTTATCCCAGGCCCATCGGTCATGCCGGCCAATAATATATCAGGACCTAAAGCTCCATCTTCGGCAATCGCATCTCTAAAAGCTGTTGCGAATTCCAATTCATTCCCATTATCTCTTATTGTTGTAACACCGCCAGCCAAATATGCGGGTGCCCATTGCACCTGATTAGAATGTGCATGCATATCCCATAGTCCAGGTATTAATGTTTTTCCTGTAACATCAATAACTTTTGCTCCCTCAGGAATTTCTACTTCAGACTTTTTACCAATACTTTTTATTTTCCCATTTTCAATTAGCAAAGTCATGTCTTCTTTGATTTCCTCACTTAATCCATCCACGACATTTCCACCTACCAAAGCCGTAATTGGTGCTTGTTCAATTTTTAAATCCTTTGTATACGTTGAAAGTGCATCCATTTGTTCCGTTACATTTCCAGCAATAAATACAGGTAATGCCTCCTCATACCCTTTTCTAACCATCTCTCTAATCTGGGTATTCGCCTTTACCAGGGCAATTAAGTTTTTGGATTCATCTAACCAAACTGTTCTACCACCCCAATTTATTCCTTCAACTACATATCTATCAAGAGTTATTTTTTTACCCTTTATTACGACATCATCCGTCCCTTTATGTTGAATTGTCACTTCTCCTCTAGGTAAGGTTGGTACTCCGTCTTTAAGATTATTCTTAAAATAATAATGATACAGCATCATTTCCATGGCAGCAGGAATATTGCTATGTAGCGGAAAGAATATATCTGGAGCTTTTGTAGTTATGACATCGAAATGTTTTTCAGAAATTGAGACCATGTTGGCATCATCAATCTCCATTTTAAAAATATTTATCGTGTCAGAACTGGTTAATCTTCTATTGTAGTAGTAAGTTGGTACTAAATCTTTAGTCAAACGCAATTCAGCATCGACACCAGTAATTCTTCCTCTCTCATTTTCTCCTTGAAGAGAAGTAACTATAACTCCGTCTTCATTTGATTTAATACGATAGGTTTCTTCCCCAATTGGTGATTGCCTTCTATAAACAATAAAAGCACCTTCTTCATCAACATTATCCCAAGCTGAATCAGGAGTTAAACCTGGAGACCATGAAGCTAGCATAACTAAAAAAATTAGTGTTAAAAATCTCCCCGAGCTTCTTATAGCTGGTTCAAATTGAGTTGAATACTGCATGATATTGTGACTTGGTTTATTTTTGTAACTACTCAGGTACAGTCAATTTCAGTTAAAAAATGTCACTTTTTCGTTATTCTTCAGTTTATTTTTCGTCAATAGTTCCACTATTCAAGAAAAATGGAATTTCGTCTAACAAAAAATTGTCTGATTTTTTATTCTGAAAGCACATAAATGAGTAGTTACTATTTTTGAAAATTGTGTATAGGTTGATAAATATAGAAATACTATTAAGGAAATTAGGGCTTGTAACGGGCCTTTGGTGTTACTGTTAATTGGCAAGGTGCCACAAGAATTCCATTAACGGGTTCTAATCCTTCAGATTTCAGAATGATTGACCTTCTGAAAGGGTATTCAGGAAGTCAGAAATATCCGTCATTCCTGGCTCAGAGAATCCAGGCAGATGTGTATGCTCAGGATAAATGATTTGCTCTGCATTAGGCGTATAATATTTCATCAACCTGCCATAACGGGGTGGCGTCCAGGGGTCAAATTGTCCAGAAAGGATCAATGTAGGTCCATCATAAGGAGTTTCAGGCCATTCATGGTTATCATAAAGTGAATTGACCTTCCAGATTGCTGCCATTTCAAACGTTATGTCATTGACCGGGTAATCCTTCAACCAGGGATATTTTGCTTCTTGTGATTCTTGAGAGGTTTTTTTTTGTTCGGGCAGCTCTTCTGAAACCCAGACAGAGTATCTCATACCTTTAGCTTGTGAAGTCTTCCCCAAGCCATAACCGATGATATCTTCAATTCCTTCATGATTTCCAGTAATAACCTTTTGAATGGTCGGCACGACTTCGTTAAGTGTTCCATGTGATCCCATTTTGTCAAGTACCAGATCAATCACATGATTTTTATCATAGGGATAGATTATACCATCTATGGATACGCTAAAGAGTGAATCCTGGATACTTATGATATACTGAGTCCAACCTTCATACAATTCTTCAGAATCTGTGTAATATTGGATGAGGTTCTTCAAAATATTATCAGTACTATAAAAAGCATCTTCATCATAATTGGCTTGATGAGGCAGTGGTGAATCAAGAATAAGAGCTTTTGTATGCTGTGGATACTTCTGAGCATAAGCAGCCATCAGGTTACAACTATAAGACATACCATACAATATCAATTGATCTATCTCCAGTAACTTCCTGAGCGCTTCAATATCTTCCACACTTTCAAGGGTATGATAACCATTTAGATCTACACCTGAAGCAGTCAACCTATTGTAACATTTCTCTACGGCTACTAGCTTTAAGCTATCCAGGGAATTTTGTCCAAATCCATCTTTCATCCCTTTTATCCTCATTGAATCAATCTCCGGACAAGCGAGGGATGGTTTACATCGTGTAGTTCCTCTTTGGTCCATTACCAATAGATCTCTTGTCTTACCCCAGGGAGAGTAAATAGTACCATTGGCCATGTGCAATGATGCATTGCCGGGACCACCTGACATAATAAGTACAGGAATATCAGAAACTCGAATGCTGGAATCCGCCTTAGTCAGGATAAATGGAATTTCAATCGCATAAGAAGTAGGGTTACTTCTGTTTTCAGGTGCGGAGAGCCAACCACTCCTCCATTCCCGATTTGAATTATTCTCTAAAGGAATCGAGCTCTCAATTATCCTTTCGGAAAATGGTTCTGCACATCCCAACGAGCAAATTAAAAATAGCAAAAATGCAATCCTTCCAATCATCATTGTAAATTGAATGATAAAATTAATCACAGCAGCCCTCCATTGCAATCACATATGTTAACGCACGACATCTTTTTTTATCCTACTCAGGCTTTGAGGTGCTACACCCAGATATGAAGCGATGTGTTTTTGAGGAATTATATTAAAAAGGTGAGGATTCCTTTCAATGAGATTCAAATATCTTTCCTTCAGGTCTGTAATCTGAAATGCCTTCATTCGATTGACCATATGAAGATACGCCTTTTCAGCTATGGCAGTCCTTATTTTGTTAATCCTGACACTTTGATTACACAAATCCAAAAAGGATTTTTTGTCAAATTCATATATGGTCGAATCAAGCATCGACTCAAGGAACAACTCCCCCGCATTTCCTGTCAGTAAACTCTCATAGTCAGTACCAAACCATCCTTCCAGGAAAAAATGATGGGTGACATCATCTCCATCGATGATCCGGTACCCTCTTACCAGACCCTGTTCAATGAAAAACATCCGGTTAACTGAGTTACCGGGACGCAATATTTCTTCACCTTGTTTTAAATTCCTTTTGCGTGATATGGATAAAACTTGGTCACACTCATTCTCTTTAAGCTGGAATCTATTTTTTAGAAATTCGTGCATTGTGATCGGTTTAAATATTAATTAACCTGTAAACATATTTCAGGACTAGACAGTAGATAATGTGAGCAGAATTATAAAATCAACATGAGCTAAAAGTACTGTGCACACATTTTCTACCCCTCTTAATCTCCCCTCTACCTGAGGTAGACAGGTTCAAAGGGAGAAATGTTTTTCAAATTAAGATTATTTCTTAATGGGAATGATCCACCTGTTCTTTTTATCATCAACTTTTCCGCCCATTTGTTCAACCACAATTTTATCGACAACATAGAGACCCATTTCAGCCATTCGCTCAAAAGTATTCAATCCATCATCTGGAAAATTCTGTCTCGTGCGATGAATGTTAAATTGGTTGGAAAATTTTCTTCCGAATGCCTCCTCTACTCCATCCTTTCCAATCATAAAACCCAATAATCCTCCCCAGGTTGCAGTGGGGTTATCAGAATCCCAGCCACATAGTGCTCCTATTTTGATGGTTTCAATAATATTTCCTTCTCCATAAAAAAGGCTCACCAGGCTTGCGGCATAGTTAATACCCGCAGCAAAGCATCCATTGCAGTACAGATTTTTAGAAGTGATTTCATATCCGTCCATTTGATTAACCTGATACCTTTCATATATAGAGTCACGGGCAGCTTCCCAGGATACCCCTGAGTGATACAACGCTTTTACAGAATCATACATCCTGGCGGGATACTCATCTTCAGAAAGATTCTTTCTTGCTTCATCTGCTATCCAAAAAACCCGCTCCTTCATATCGCCTGAATCATCCGTTAGACTTGCGAGTGCATGCATCGCTACATAAAATTGAGCAATGGATTCCGCTTCTTTCCTGGCAGTGGTCTGGATGGGTAACCGGGCAATATCTATTGCTACATCAGTTCTTCCCGGAGCAAACAAACCAAAGATCTCGGTCGTCAATTGGGCATCGATCATTTCGTAATGTTCATTATTGGAAGGGTCTCCGGTTTCAGGAGGTAACATTCCATCCTTCATCAAATCAAAAGCTTTCTGATTAGACACCCAGAGAAAGTTTTCTTCCTCATGAATAATGTGCTTCAACCAGCCATTTTGAATCTGTTCAGGAGTCAATTTACTTGTTCCAAAAGTGTAGTGAAGATATTGATACATATACTCTATATCCGTATCATCATCTGCTCCCCAGACTTCACTGGTGTCTCTGAATACAAAGTCAATGGTTGGAGACAGATCGCTTGGTACACCCTCAGCCCAGATGCTTGGTTGATCAGGTTGTCCCCAGTCTTCACGCGTATAAAATGCTCCCGTCTGGATCTCTCCAATGTTTCCTATCTTATCCATTTCTGTTACCAAACCGGTCCAATTGGCGATGCATTGCCCCAACCAGAAACCATGCAATTGTCTTTTGTATTTTTCTTTCGAAATAAATAATTGGGATGCCTCATGATTATTAGATGGGCCACTATTTTCAATGGTAGTTTTTTCTTTACAGGAAAGAAAAAAGAAAAGCAGTATGAATAAGAGAAATTTCATTAATGTTAAAAGCAGAATTCTATATTAATTATCCTGGTCATCATTTAAAACCAGATCTAATTATAAGAGGGATTAAGATAACATAAATTATCGCGGTGAATAAACCAGGGAAATAACCTCCTGTATAAAAAGATAATAAGACATGGGCCACTCCATTTAAAATGACTCCAACCACAATAAAGAAAACTGGAATGATGAAATAAGACCTTGTGTTCTTATGTAATGCAATTGCACCAAGAACGAAAATACTATAAGCAACCATATTAAAGGTTACCCAGTAATCCAATGGATAAGGCTCTTGGCCAATAATCGCAGGCAACTTAGATACAAAACCTGTCAGATACTCCTCTGCAAAGTGTAAGAATTGGATGGCTAAAGCAATTAAGTACCAGGACAAAAGAGACTTACTTTTATCATGAATTTTATTACTAAGTTTGATACAAACAATGAATGAGACCACTACACCCGGTATAAATAATAGCACAGAAGATAATTCCTTCGACACCATATAAAGAGCAATGATCATCATCAATGAGATGAGGCCATTTATTAAGATGTACTTTTTCTCTAACACTATATTCTTATTGATAAGAGTAGTTATTTAAGCTATTGAATCAGTTTTTCTTCTTTACACTTTTCCCAGGAAGATTTAGTTAAGTAAAACCCATTTTCAGCGACCCATGCTCCATTCTTCTTAATTCCTTGTGGAATATGGTGAGAAAACATAAATCCATTATTAAGGATAACCTTCTCGCTCGCCTTATTCCAGGTAGATACATTGGCTGTTATGGTGTGTGCGTTTAAGGTATTGAATCCAAAGTTCACAATCCCCTCGACGCATTCAGTCATCAATCCTCTACCGTGGTATTGAGGATGGATCCAATAACCTAAGTTCCATTTCCCCTTTTCTTCTGTCACTCTTATAGATATTCTTCCATACTTAATTGGATCAGCATCTTTTGACTGAATGGTGAAAGCATATCCCATTCCATTTTCCCAGCTTTTTATAGAATTTTGAAGAGGGATCCATAAATCATCTTTTGATTGAGGAGGGTCCCATTGCATACCGTCATTAAAACCATCGTATCTGCTAGCAGAAAAAATCATATCAAAATCCGACTCATCCGGAATGCTGAGCATACATCTTGTTGTAGTGATGGTGGTGTCTTTTGGTAACATTGTAAGTAATTAGAAAATCATCAATTGAGTGATCATGATTGGGCCTGCGACTCCTCATATGTGGGACCATATAATCCTGGGACCCTCTTACTATTCGCCCTCAAATGAGATATCATCTCTCCTCTGTGATGGATAAGGTGGTTCATCAGAAATGTTCTAATTACTGTATACCTGGGCGTGGGAGGCATTATTGCCTCACCATTCATTGTCATACTCCAGGGATCGAAGAGATTTTCTTCATCGAATACCTCTAAAGCAGCTTCTGCTTCAGCAATATATTCATCTAATCTCTTCTTCATAGCCTCAATAGAAGAGATATCTCCCTTATCATATCTATAATTACTCATCTCTATGGAATCCTCATTTAATGTGGGTTCCCACCATGTGAACCCCTCTACCATATGGGAAGCCAGTTCAGCAATGTTCCAGTTGAAATCATTGGGACTATAATCCAGCACATCATCGGTAATGGCGTCAAATACTTTACGGGTGTTTTCAGCTTCAGCTTTGAATTCTTCTTTTAATAGTTTAAGTAACATGGTTAAGGGTTTTGTTGAATGAAACTAAATTACTTAAATGGTCACTCAATGCCATAGTCTTCTATGATATTCTTTATTCCTTGTTGATAGGTTGTAATCTTAAATTCAGGAAATCTACTCTTAAATTTAGAAGAATCAAAGATATTGTCAATCGCATACCTTGGAAGCAACTCTAAAGTCTCTCTTACATTGCGATTGAAAAACCCAAAGATTCTGGCTAGGGGTTTGCCGATAACCCGGTATTTTACCTCTCGATCTAGTTGATTGGATATTTCCCTTATAAATTGTTCAAATGTTAATCGTTGATCATCACAAGGAAGATGCCAGGTCTGACTATAGGTGTCAGTTTTATTTGCAATCATGGCCATA
Organism: Saprospiraceae bacterium; assembly: GCA_013002995.1. Lineage (GTDB taxonomy): Bacteria > Bacteroidota > Bacteroidia > Chitinophagales > Saprospiraceae > JABDLO01. The sequence continues at coordinate 15,981 of JABDLO010000055.1, forward strand.
GCCCTGCCTGCATCAGGTGTATATATCAACGTGCGTTTTACGTCATCCCTTAAAAAGATCATAGGCCTTTTTCCCTTTTTCAGGTTTTCAAATACCAAAGCATTAGTAATTCCAATAGTCTTACCAGGACCATAGAATTCAGGTGCTCTGACGATTGAAGCTTCAATATGCTTCTTTGCGATTGCATCAAGAACAATCTCTGCTGCTATTTTTCTTGCTTGTCCTTTTTTTCCATCAGGATTTAAAGGGGTATCTTCCTTCTGTATCAAACTATCCTGAGGATATAAGTAGGTATTATCAAAATATACCAATTTACAACCATTCGCTCTGCAAGCATCAACTACATTTCGTAAGATTATGGGCCAGTTTCTAATCCATACATCTGACCTATATGGAAGTCCGACTGTCAGGTAGGCAATCGATGTATTCTCAAGAACATCCTGCACTTGATCCCTGTATAACAAGTTCCCTTTCATCAGAGTATCAGCTGGATGTACCTTCCTTGGATTTCGGCTAACGAGTCTGATATCTTCAGTGTAATCAGTTCGTAAGACTTTAGCTAATTCCTGTCCAATAATACCATTGGAGCCTAAGATGGTATGCATCATTGAGTTTATGTTAAATATGTTCCTATTTAAAGAACATTCTAAGCCTAAAATTAATTTCCGGGATCAAGCAATCCAGCACATCCATCATCCGTCGCTCTGAAAAGGTGATTGGAATCTTTGATATTGAGGATATCAAATCCTTCTTTAAGCAAAATCAAAGGAGCATCCAGGTACAATGAATCCTGAATATTGATCCAATTGGAAGCATCAATCTGGGTACTCGCTTCATAAACTGTAGATTGCCCCATACCAAGGAGTGAAATAAATTCTCTATTACCAGGACAATCAAGGATTCCAACCAAAATATTCCTGAGTTTACGAACTGCATTTCCTGCCTGTGCAGAAGTAGTATTGCACAGGATTGCAACACCCAATCCTTTATTAGGTAGAAGGTGAAGCATGGTTCTGCTATTGGTTGGGTTAAATCCGCTATGATTAGCGATAAAATTGGGATTGGTGATTGATACATCGTCACTAACAACCCATTGCACTCCAAAGCCGGGATTGAAACTTTCATTTATACCGGTATCTGAAGTATCACAAGAAAAAGTTGGGTTACCACCAATAGGCCTTATCGTCCATAGGCTATCATAATATTCCTGGCTTAACAATTCATAGTTAAGGACCATTTCCATATACCTACCCATATCAACTATATTGGACATAAACCCTCCAGATGGCAACTTCCATCCCACGTCTTCCGGAACATTTTCAGAACCGGGGCTGGAGTAACCCTTTGACATAAAGGTGTCCGTATTGGTAGAATCCTGTTCCAGGGACAACAACCCATAGGGAG
>JABDLO010000057.1 GCA_013002995.1 Saprospiraceae bacterium
GCAATACACTCGCCGCATATGTATTGGCAAATTCTTCATTTTGCTCTGGAAGATGCTCCTTTGCAAATATTAGATCATCCAGAATAAAATCATACACTTCGGCAACACTATTTCGAAGTACTTCAGGGTTATCCAAACTCTCCTCTGCAGGAGTACTGACAATCGGTACACCTACCATACTTTCTGGGTCACCGGCTGTCCATGGCAACGAAAACATGCTGATCAGATCAAAATATACCAGCCCACGAATGAAACGTACCTCAGCTCCCAGGACTTCAGTATCAATTTCTTCAATGTCTTCAATTTTATTCAAAATGGTGTTTGTCTGGTTGATGGTCCGATAGGAGTATATCCAGAAATGTTCTACCACAGTATTAGTAGGTGCAATATTTTTATTCAAAACCTGTGTAAGAGGAATAGGAAAATCAGTCCAGATTAAGTTCTCAGTATCAGCAAAAAGCTCTGAATTTACGATCACATCACCTGAAGAGGTTGCTGGTAACCAAGAAAGCATGTCGTAGGTTCCTATGATGGCTGTTTTTATCCCTTGTTCATCTGATAAGGCTACGTTTGTAGAGATTGCCTGCTGAGGTTCAATGTTAATATTGTCACCACAAGAAGTGAAGAGAAGTATCAAGGAACATATAATGGTGAAATCTTTCATTTCAATCTCAGTTTAGAATCCTGCTTTTAGACCAACAAGAATTGTTTTTGCTTGCGGAGGTGTGAAAAAATTATTCCCGGTTATGGCACTAGGATTAGTCGCTATATAATCCTTTATATCGGTGTTCACTTCGGGATCACCGCTTTGATAATTAGTAAATGTCATCAGGTTGTAGCCGGCAAAATAAATACTCATCTGTTGAAGACCTAACTTTTTTATCCAGTGCTTAGGTAATTGATAACTCAATCTTATGTTTTTTAATCGAAGGTAAGATGCATCTTCAATGAAGCGAGACGAATCGTCCGTATCATTTCCAAATCGTAATTGAGGAATGTCAGTAATATCTCCAGACTGTTGCCATCGATTCAAAATGCGAATGTCCTGGTTATCGAACCAACTGAAACCACTTAGTTGAAATTTGCTACCTGAGTTGTAACCTTCGTTTCCGTATACTCCCTGAAACAATACATGGAGTTCAAGACCTTTCCAGGAAATGGTATTACCTATCCCAATTATGAAATCCGGATTGGGATCACCGATTACTACAGGTCGTGCCTTTGCTAGAGTATCGGTAGTTTCACGGTTTATTTGACCATTTTCTTCTTCAGTGTTTAGGTAGTAAAGAGCGTTACCATTAAGAGGATCAACCCCTGCATACTCAGGAGCGAAAAATACGCCTATCGCATGTCCTTCCTTAATCACACTTATACTCACATTTTCATTGTCGGCATTAATAATTTGTCCTCCGATATCAGTTACGGTGTTTTTATTTTTCGAAAAATTTATGTCTGTTTTCCATTTAAAAGCACCTGTAAGGTTATAGGAACTGATCATGAACTCGAAGCCCTCATTTTTCATTTTACCAAAATTTCTTAATTGAGTAGCAAATCCTGTAGTAGCAGGGACATTGGTATTTAACAACAAGTCATTTGTATTTTTAAGATAATAATCCACTTGGCCAGAGATGCGGTCGTTAAATAATCCAAAATCTAATCCTATGTCAAACTGTGTGGTTTTTTCCCACTTTAGATCAGGGTTAGGAATTTGTGTCTGAATAATACCTGATTGAGTACCATAACGACTTCCTTCAAATAAACCCAGAGCCGGGAAATGTGTGATCGGAGAATTTCCCATAATTCCCCAGCTACTTCTCAATTTCAAGTAGCTAATGCTACTATTATTTTTAATAATAGATTCTTCTGACAATATCCATCCTGCTGAGAAAGCAGGGAAAATACCATAACGGTTATCCTTCCCGAAACGAGAGTCACCGTCAATACGGGAAGAGATTGAAAAAAGGTATCTGTTGTTATTTTTATAGTTGAAGCGAGCAAAATAGGAAAGTATACTAAAGTCTGTTTCACTTTCTAATCCTACAGTTATTTCACTGGCACTTGATATGTTTTGAAAATCATCATTGGGAAAATTTTCTCCAGAAACACCAACGATTTCTTCATGGTGGTCTTCATAACTCATGCCAAGTGTGGCATCCAATTTATGGGTATTGCTTAGAAGGCTATAGTTGGCGTAAGTATTTGTGGAATAGTGTAAGCCATCATTTAACCACGTCCTTTTCCAACCATTGAAACGGCCTGTATTACGTGCTACTCTAGAATTATAATATCTCTCAGCATCGCTGTGGAAATCATCCATCCCAAAATCGGTATGCAAGGTTAGATTTTCCAAAGGCTTCCAATTTATGTAGGCGTTCCCCAAGGATCGATTGTTGGTGGTTTCCCATTCTACATTGTCAACATAGTTCCATGCATGGAAAAAGACTGTATTGGTGAAAATTTCATCTGGATTATCCGGATCATACAATGGCTGCACAGGGCTTTGGGAAATTAAACTTCCTGGAGAGGCAAAATCCCAATCCACAGGTGGTTCTTCTAATATTGTTCTTGAAAGGCTCATATTCATTCCAAAATCGAATCGATCAGTTATCTGATGAGCAATGTTCAGCCGGCCACTAAATCTTTTAAAATCATTTAAAATGATGATGGGAGTCTGGTCTGTGAACCCGCCGGATGCATAAAAACTTGTTTTTTCGTTACCTCCAGAAATGCTCAGTTGAATATGTTTCTGTCCAGCATCGGGTTTATACATCAAGTCTTCCCAGTTGGTATCATTGCCATCCCGCCAACCTTCCAACCACCTATCCTTCGACTCTTCAGCGGTTAGCCCCCTGAACCTGCCCTCCTCATCAGCCACATTGGCAAATGCTTCATCCCATAGTTCAAGGTACTGTGAACCATTGAGCCACTTTCTTTTAATGGTCGGTGAACTCCAACCGTAATTCATATCTAATTCTACTCGTGCTGTCTTTGAACTACCTTTTTTAGTAGTAATGATAACAACTCCATTCGATGCTCTTGCCCCGTAAATGGAAGCTGCAGACGCGTCCTTGAGGATATTGATGGATTCAATGTCATTGAAATTTATGTCAGCCAAAGGATTCAGCCTTGCATTATTTAAGACTAATTGATCCTGTGAATTGATAACGATTCCATCTATTACGTATAAAGGTTGCACACTGGCGTTGATGGAGGAAGTACCTCTTATTCGAACGTCTGTATTAAATCCCACCTTGCCACTTTCATTGGTTACAAATACTCCAGCGGCTCGCCCCTGCATCACAGATTCAAGGGTGTTGACCGGAACACCTTCAATCTCTTCCTGAGCAATCTTAGAAACATTACCTGTCATATCGGACCGTACCTGGGTGCCGTAACCCACTACAATTACCTCGTCCAGCAGTGTGGCAGAAACAGACAGTCCGATTGTCGAATTCTTACATTCTTCAACAGGAACTTCTTTATCCTTGTAACCAATATATTTGAACAATAAGGTTGTTGCATTTTGGGGTACTTCTAGTTCAAATGAACCATCCAGTCCTGATATGGTGGCAATCTCTTCTGATCCAGACACAGTGATATTCACGCCTATCAATGGTTTATCATCACCAGCATCAATGATTTTACCTGATATCACTTGCTGAGCAGAGAGGAAATGATAAGAGAAAAACAAAAATAATATCAGTAGGTATTTCATTATAAATGGACTTATGATGCATTAATAATTCCAGGCCCACATATGGAATAGTTAATTCATTGAAATAAATTATTTAGAGTATAAAATGATCAATATTTTTGTTTCCCTTTTGAGTACCTAAATCATTTAGCTCAATCATTTTTCATTGACTATTTTAATTGTTACATAATATCATGTATCCATACATTGTGACAATTGTATGGTAAGAATCTCATTAAATATAATAAGAAAAGAGTGATCCGCCAACTACCGTATGTTTTAAGAATGGCCACAAGTTGTAAATACAACCAATGAATTAAATGAATACTATAGTTAAGATCGCTGGGATTAATTACTTACTCTTCGGCCAGCACCTTGTCCGTTGATCCCTAGAGCTACCAAGGTCATCATTTTGACAACGCTGTTTGAAGCTGAATTAATCTGTAAATCTACCTGGTTGACTTTCTCTCTGAACGGACTTTTCTGTGGCCAAATTCAAACTAAAAGAATATGTACATTTCGTGATGAAAATCATGATAGGTATTCTATCAAATTAAATTATTATGCTATTTATATATAATTATTATTGATCAGCTTAGACATTATCATTAATATTAATATTATAAATACATATA
>JABDLO010000093.1 GCA_013002995.1 Saprospiraceae bacterium
CTATTAGAGTACCATTAATCAATTTGAAGGGATTAGCAAATCTTGCACTGGGTAATACAGATGAGGCCAGGAAAAACTTTGAGGAAGCTTTGCAACTGGCACCAGATTTCGAGCTTGCCAAACAAAATCTAGAGGATCTAGATAAGTAATTGAGCTCCTTTGTAAATGTAATTTAGACCCTGTAGATTCTACAGGGTTTTTTATTTGTGTGGTTCTGGATAAATTTCCTTATCAAATGCAACCCGGATCTAATCGATCTGTCTTTTAAGTGAAGAAAAGAGATTTGGAGTACGGATTTAATAATGTTCATCAAGGATTGATTGATAAATCCATTGAAGGGGACGGAAGTGCTCAAAATAGGTTGTATATGTTATATTCAAAAGCCATGTATAATTCCTGCCTTCGTATAACCAATGACGAAGACGATGCAAAGGATGTTCTGCAAGAAGCATTTATTAGTGCTTTTAAAAACCTTAGATCCTACAAAGGAAATGCGGCATTTGGAGCCTGGCTTAAGAGGATCGTTGTGAATAAAGCCATAAATCATATAAAAAAGAAGCAACTTGAAACCGCTTCTTTGGATATGGATGCACATGATCTTTCTTTGGATAACAATACGGAGGGACAAGAGATCAACTATTCTGCCGAGAAGATTCGGGAAGCGATACAAAAACTTCCAAAAGGGTATCGAATTGTTTTTTCATTGTATCTGCTGGAAGGATATGACCATCAGGAAATTGCAGACATACTTGGCATTACAGTTTCTACTTCCAAGTCACAGTATAACCGCGCGAAAAAGAAACTGAGAGAGCTATTAACCAATGAAACATATGGACATGAAACCTGAAGATAGGCTGGAAAAGTTCATAATTGAACACAGAAGTGAGTTGGATTCTGTTGAGCCACCCAGGGATATCTGGGAGAAGGTAGCATCAGAAGTGCATTCGAATGGAGCAAATGATCATCGACTAAGTAAGCTTGATTGGTTTTGGAGGGCTGCTGCCGTTCTGTTTTTTGGAATTACAGTTTATTTCGTGTCTGATAGATTTATTCCAACAGAACAGGAAGATTTTTCTACAACAATAACTGATCAATCTTATCAGGAATTCATCAATGCTGAACAGTATTATTCAAGTATAATACAAGTTAAGAAAGAGGAACTCAATGATGTGCTTGCAGGTAAAGATCAATTGAATTCGGACTTCAGCAAGGATATTGCTGAACTTGATTCAATGTACCTGCTATTGCAAAAGGATTATGATATTAATAATGATGAACTTGTCCTTGATGCTATGATTTCTAATTTAAGAGTCAGGATCGAGATATTGGATCGTCAGTTACAGATAATAGAAAACATAAATAAAATAAGAGCTAATAAAGATGAAGGTATTACAATCTAGCACTATTATAATTTGCTTGACTTTAATAATGACACCCTTTGTAACACTGGTTGCACAGGTTGAAAAGTCGAGGACCGTGGAAAAAACATTTAATGTGACATCCAGTACCTTATTATCCATAAGCAATAAATACGGGGATGTGCATATAGATACCTGGGACAAAAATGTTATTGAACTTAAAGTGACAATAACCGCAGAGAAAAGATCTGAGTCACAAGCTCAGGCTTATCTTGATAAGGTTGATATTGATATCTCAGAATCTTCAAGTCATATTGAAGTTGAGACAGAAATCACCGGATCTATAAACAATCGCGGTGGGGAGAGTCTCTCAATTGATTATGAAGTAAGCATGCCGAAATCAAATGATCTTGAGTTAAAGCATGCCTATGGAAACCTTTACCTGGCCGATTTGGATGGTGATATTACTCTTAAAATGTCATATGGGAATATGACTGTTGGCACTCTCGGTGGTGAAGGTAATGTAAAACTATCATACGGAAACGGAGAAATTGAAGGATTGAATATCGGATTATTATCCATCGGTTATTCAAACCTTTCAGCTGAAGCACTTGGTAAGGTGGAATTAACAAGTCAATATTCAAATGTTGAGCTTTCAGAGATAAAGGATATTGAATTAATGAATAAATATGGCAAAGTTGAAATTGATGAGATTGATAATATCAGGGGTAGCTCCAGATATGGAAATATTGAAATAGGAAGACTAAATAACTCCTTGATTCTGGATCTTCTTCATGGTAATGGCGTTAATGTTGATTGGATTTCCAAAGACTTCAATCGCATCGAAATCGATGCTAGTTATGCTGGATCTTCATTGAGGTTTGAAAGAGGATTTTCAGCCGAGTTAGAGGCATATTTTAAGTATTCTGGTCTCAAATATTCTGAAGAAGATTTTGACTTTGCTTATGTAAATAAGGGAACCTCTACGAGTGAGTATAAAGGAAGAATTGGTTCGGGCTCCAGCACCAGCAAGATTAAGCTGGAATCAAGCTATGGAAGTATCAAGATTGGATACGCCCGATAGCATCCGGAAGTTAATATGGGGAAGGATTAATAGATTTTTCTGTGGAGGAATCAGAAATTTTTCCGTCTTTACATTGCATGACCCTATCACGACTGGATTTGATCAGGTTGTGATCATGCGTAGCCATAAGAATCGTAGTGCCACTTCTATTAATTTCCTGGAAGAGGGTATATATACCATCTGAAACTTCAGGATCGAGATTCCCGGTAGGTTCATCTGCGAGCAGTACCAATGGTTCATTAAGAAGGGCTCTGGCAATTACGACCCTCTGCTGCTCCCCTCCGGAAAGTTGAAAGGGGTACTTGTTTACAATGGCTCCCAAGCCTACTCGCATGAGAACTTCCGCTTGACGTGCTTTCATTTTTGATTTCTCTTTCCATCCCGTCGCTTTCATTACAAATTCAAGATTTTCAGCAACGGTTCGATCCTGAAAAAGTTGGAAATCCTGAAATATGATTCCCAGTTTTCGACGTAAGAATGGAACCTGGGTCCTTTTAATATCTCGAATATTAAATCCCGCTATCTCCATCTCTCCATTCTTTAATTGGAGATCTGCATACATGGTTTTCAAAAGTGATGATTTTCCACTACCCGTTCGGCCGATCATAAATACAA
>JABDLO010000096.1 GCA_013002995.1 Saprospiraceae bacterium
CATCATTGTCTCCCGATAACAAGTGCAATGTGAATGCCTCCCTTAATTGACTCATTACCGTTTCAACACCACTTCTCAATTCATTTCTGAATGTAAAGTGCCCTATAACTTTCCTGTTGATTTCAACCACAACCTCTTGCTGACTGGAACTTGAAGGTGTTCCAAGTATAAATTCAGAAGAACCAAGCCTGATCACAGTTTCGCTGATTTTACCAATAAGCCCTTGTCCTTCTTTTTCTTCATATCCTATTACATCAACGTGAGGTACATCCAGAAAAGAAGAAATCGTCTGACTTAGGGGATGGCTCGAGTGCAGGCTCAATGATTTTATCAATTGCTTCTGCTTGAATGACAATGGCTCTCCATTCCATTCAACCTTCCTGCGTGCATTATCTGTTACTGTCCCGGTCTTATCAAAGATGATAAAGTCTACATCCTGAAGCTTTTCAAGCACATTGACATTCTTCATATATATTCCGAGATGCCCCAGAATCCTTACTGCATTCCCGTAAAGAAATGGAATAGACAATGCCAGGACACAAGGACATGCAATGATCAATACAGCCGTAAACGCATTAAATGCCTTGGTGGGATCAGCATAATACCAAAAAGCTAGCGTTACAAGAGCGATACCAACTATTGTTATCGTAAAATATTTGCTGATTCCATTGATCAGCGCACTGGCGTGGCTTTCTTCATTTTTCTCAAATATGGAGTTGTTCCATAATTCTGTGAGATAACTTTGATCAATCTTTTTAGAGACCTGGATGACAAGGCTGCTCCCATTCTGTTTACCGCCGGCGAAAACCTTCTCTCCTGTATCAACCCTGACCAGGTCAGATTCACCGGTTACAAAACTGTAATCAATCCTTCCTTGACCCTCCATCAGAATACCATCGCAAGGTATGATCTCATGATTCTTAATGAGAATCTCATCCTTTGGATTGATCTTATCGATGGTGCGGACTATCCAGTCTTCACCTTGCCTGATCCATGAAGAAATAGGAAAATAAGACTTATAATTTCTATCAAATGAGAGCGACTCGTGGGTGTAGTTCTGGAACCATTTGCCGACAAGCAGAAAAAATACGAATCCTGTAAAGCTATCCATATATCCCGCTCCTGTACTGGAGATGATTTCATATGCACTTCTCAGGAATAACGTTAACATCCCAAGAGCAACGGGAACATCAATAGAAAGCTGTTTTATTTTTAAACTCTTCCATGCAGAGATCAGATAATCATTACCGGAATACAGAAGTACTGGAATGGAAAGCGCCAGCATAAAGACAGAAACAAATCTATGAAAAAATGTATCTACGATACCCAGGTAATCAGGAAAAGACAACAACATGATATTACCAAAACAGAATGCTGCAACACCGATCTTATAAAGGAGTTTCTTATCATATCCCGTGTCTTCCGGTTTTTCAAGATTGATGAGGCTGAGATCCGGATCGTAACCTATTGAATTCAATAATTCCACCAGTTGACGCAGTGAAATCTGGTTGTGATCATATTGAATCGATACTTTTTTCTTCAGGAAATTAACCCTCGAAGCCATTACCCCTTCATCCAATTGATGAAGGTTTTCTAACAACCAAATACATGAAGAACAATGGATGGATGGAATGGTGAAAGTGAGCTTGGAAATCTGATCCATCTTAACATCAACCAGTGCCGCAATTATCGCGTCATCATCCAGAAAATCATAGGCCTTCTGTCTTCTGTTTTTAAAACTTATTCCCGGAAGGTCTTCGATGGAATAATACCCTTCTAATCCTTTCTCATTGATGAGTATATAAACGGTCTTACATCCCTCACAACAGAAGTGGCCTTCATTATATTGAATGTCTATTTCATTGCAGGGATCACCGCAATGAGTACATAAGACGGCCTTGGTCGTAGAATGATCTGTCTGAGTTGATGCCACTTAAAACTTTTGATCGTTAGCATTAGTGCTGTGTCAAGATTAATCTGATAGGTATATTTCCAGTATTTTAAGCCTGAACTTCTTTATCGAACCTCTCATTTAGCTCGCTAAAATCGGAACCTATGCATTGTTCAGACTCAAAATCCAAGTAAATCTAACCTATCATTTAATACTTTTCAAAGCACTAGGCCTTAAAGCAAGGATCATCCACAGCTTTTGTGGATGATCCGCATGAAATACCATTTACTAAAATTCCACTTCAAATATTAAATAAATCTTTTATAAAAAAAGTGATCCCCATCACAAAAAGCTATGATAGGGATCAATAAAAATTTGCTCTAATGATATGGTTACTCTGAGGTGTTTATTAGTTCAATGATTTCAACTCCTCCATGATCTTTTTCAATGAATCTGCAGCGTCCCCAAATAGCATTTTAGTCTTTTCTTTAAAGAACAATGGATTCTGAACACCTGCGTATCCAGGGTTCATAGAACGCTTAAATACAATGGTCTGCCTGGCGTCCCATACCTTGATAACCGGCATCCCATAAAGAGAGGATGATTTATCATCTTCCGCAGAAGGATTGACAACATCATTAGCTCCGACGACAAGTACAACGTCCGTATCGGAGATGTTGCTATTGGAATCATCAAGATCGAGCAGCTTGTCATAACTGATGTCTACTTCAGCAAGTAATACGTTCATATGTCCAGGCATCCTTCCTGCAACCGGGTGTATTCCATAGATCACTTCTATCCCTTGTTTAGTCAGAAACTCATCGATCTCTTTGGCTTGTTTTTGTGCTTGAGCTACAGCCATTCCATAACCCGGTACCATCATAACTTTTTCTGCATAATTGAGAAGAATGGCAGCATCCATTGGATTTACTGAAGTAACTGTCTTTCCTGAATCATCAGTTGCTGCACCACCTCCTGTTGCGGTGAATCCACCTATGATGACATTTAACAATGAACGGTTCATAGCATCACACATCAATACTGTAAGGATTGTTCCTGCTGCTCCTACTAGAATACCACCAAGAATCATAATCTGGTTATCATACAAGAAACCTGCAGTAGCAGCTGAAATACCTGTTATGGAGTTCAACAATGAAATGACTACCGGCATATCTGCTCCACCGATTGGAGCAACGAATGACCAGCCATAGATCAATGAAAGTGCAAGTGATAAACCGATATTTAATGATGTAGGATTGAAGAAGGTATAAATCAACATTGCAAATGTTCCTACCATCAGTACAATATTGATGATCTGATGTTGTGGAAGTACAACGTGCTTATCTTTTACCCTCCCATCAAGCTTCAGGTATGCCAGTATACTTCCGGAGAAGGATATAGACCCAACCAATAAGGTGAATAATATAATCACTCCCAGAAGACCATTGGCAGAAAATGTAGACTTGATCTTTAAGAATTCAATTAAGGCCAGCATCATGGCACTACCACCTCCCAATCCATTAAATATGGAGACCAGTTGAGGCATTGCTGTCATCTGCACTCTGGCAGCACTGATCCATCCAATGACTGAACCGATCAGAATGGATCCAACGATCCACATGTAATTATTATTAGGATTATCTATTGGGTAAAACAATGAAGCTATTACCGCGATTCCCATACCTATTGCCGCAAGGATATTACCACGACGGGCGGTCTTGGGGTCACTCAACCCTCTTAGACCTAAGATAAATAGTATGGCTCCTATAAGATATGCTAATTGAAAATATATTTCCATCTGTTACTTCTTTTTCTTAAACATTGATAACATGCGATTGGTCACCGCAAACCCACCTACAATATTGATCACTGCCATGATCATGGCAATAGATCCTAAAGCGAGACTAAAATAGTCACCAGGATCTGCTAATCTTAGAAAGATGATTGATCCGACCATGACAATCCCACTGATGGCATTTGCTCCAGACATCAGCGGAGTATGCAATACCGAAGGAACCTTGGATATCAATTCAAATCCAAGGAATATCGTAAATATGAGGAGATAAACAGATAGTATGTTCTCTCGTAAAAAATCTAATAAAGCATCCATAGATTATTATTTTGGGTAAATTTTAGAACCTGAAATAATTTCATTTTCCATGTCAATATCAATATTCCCTTCCTTCAGGAAAGTAGCAATAAAGTCATGGATATTATTGGCAAGTAATTCTGAAGCATCAATCATCGCCTTATTGAAGAGATAGGAATTACCGATTATGGTTATTCCATTGTGATTGATCTCTTTTTCATCTTGGGTTAACTCACAATTACCCCCTGTCGATGAAGCCATGTCAATGATGACAGAACCAAATTTCATGTCTTCCACCATTTCTTTGGTAATCAAAATTGGGGCAGGACGTCCTCTCAGTTGAGCTGTAGTGATGATAACATCAGCATTGGCTGCCCTTTCATGTATTTTTTCTTTTTGCTTCCTCTTATATTCTTCAGTCTGTTCCACAGCATATCCACCGGCATCTTTATCATCTTTAGAGCCTTCAACTTCTACAAACTTGGCTCCAAGGCTCTGCACTTCTTCTTTCACTGCCTTTCTCACATCAAATGCCTCAACTCGTGCCCCCAGTTTTCTGGATGTAGCAATGGCCTGCAATCCGGCAACTCCAGCTCCAAGAATAAGAACCGTAGATGGCTTAATGGTACCTGCAGCTGTCATCATCATAGGAAAGTAGCGTGGCAACTTATCAGCAGCTAGAAGTACTGCTTTGTAACCAGCGATGGAAGCCATTGAAGACAATACATCCATGGACTGAGCCAAAGTTGTTCTAGGTATCATATCCAGGCTGAATACCTGGATATCATGAGTCCCTTCATAGATGACATCATCAGGTTTAAACTTATTATAAGAGGAAATGACCATCGCTCCTGATTTAGCCGATTTGACTTCATCTTCAGTCATCGGGTTATTACTGTAGATAATGTCGGCACCAGAAATGATGCTCGCCCTATCAGTAATTTCGACTCCTTCAGCAAAACTAAAGTCTTCCGAAATGCTATCTGATGTGCCATGCTCAATGAATATCTGAGCGCCCTTATCCACATACTTTTTGATGGTCTTCACCGAAACCGGACATCTTTGATCATCCGGCGTATTTAAGAATCCTATCTTCATATATTATAGTTCTTATGCTAAGGTTTTAATAAATCCATTTGACGAAAGTGACATCAAGAAATTCCAAGTTTTCTCTTCAACTTATTCATGCCACCACCATTATACGCTTCGAAACCTTGCGCCTTCATCATCCTGGCAGCAATACCACTTCTTCTCCCAGATCGGCAATACGCCACTATGGGCTCTTGTAACTTTCTGATCTCTTTCATTCTACCTTCGAGCTGATCCAATGGAATGTGGATTGAATTCTGAATATGTGCCGAATCAAATTCTTGCTTGGTTCTGACATCCAAAAGCGTTGCACCATTATCTACTAATTCTTTAAAATGCGGACTTGAACTACTGAAAAAGAAGTCCCGGATTTTTTGCCACATGCAATTTTTCGTTTGTCGCAATATAACAATAAAGAATCATCCCTCATAAATGATTATCATCATGAGACAATCTAATTATTCTCATGGAATATTCCTTTGATAAAAAGCTTGTATTCTTCCACAGTATCAACGTCGCAATGAGCTTCCTCAAGATTGTAAAAAATCGCTCTTTCTTTATTTTGACTGATGAGCTTCCGAGCACCTACATCTCCACTTAATTCAATTAGATTTTCAAAGAAGTTAGCAGGAAATAAAGCTGGGATACCTCTTACTTTACCATATTGTGCACTAACAATGCATCTCGGATGTCTAATCCATATCTTTATGATATCATTGATATGATTGCTCTTAACCATAATCTGGTCTGCAGCAATAATGACTACAGAACTATACCCACCTTTATGAACAATCTTCTTTATACCTGTAGATATTGAACTACCCATACCACTCTCCCATGAAGGATTGTATATTTCTTCACAGTTAAGGTCAACAATACAAGGTTGTATTTCTTCACGATATGCTCCGGTTACTAAATACATATCATATTGATCACTCCTGAGTTGTTTTATTAAAACCTGGATCAAAGGACTCCCATTTACATCCAACAACAACTTGGGTTCACCCATCCTGGAAGAACTTCCTGCACCAAGAATTAATAAGGCTGTATCTTTCATAATATAGGTTGTACAGAATCTCCCACCTTAATTATGTTATCCTTTCTGGAAATGGCATTGACACCAAAAAGTATGTCTTTCCCCACCTGACGATATTTAGATAAGGTGAACAATGGTTCTTTACCTTTTTCAGTTGTCTCCTGGTTGATGGTTGTCATTACACATCTTGCACATGGCTATACAACCTGAAGGTCTGATTCTCCAATTGATACCACTTTCCATAAATCTTCCTCAAATGCGGATTTAGTATTGATCAAAATATTCGGCCTGAAACGATTTATATCAACCGGGCTACCGATCTTATGGTTTAGATCATCGATGGATGCCGTTCCGATTATTAAATAAGGATATCCATCAGCAAAAGAAACTTCAATTTCCTCATTTAAGGAAGATGGCTTTTTAGTTCTAAAGTTTT
>JABDLO010000100.1 GCA_013002995.1 Saprospiraceae bacterium
AACTAAACTTGTTGAAAAATCTTAAAGTAACCACCCATCACCTGTTGCTCAACGAATTGAAAAATTTAAGTCCCTCTTCTATTGTTGATGATGATGCACGCTTCATAGATCAAGATTGCATTATCACATCTGCGGGGGTAAGTGCAGGGATTGATATGAGCTTGTATTTGGTTGAAAAATTATTTAGTCACGATCTTAAAGTGAGAACTGCAGCCTATATTGAATACCCAATCAAGGAATATTAATTCGTTATCAAAATTATTATTACACAAAATAAAATCATAGAAAATTGCATGGCAATTAATTATATATATAGGAAATAAATATATTAAATTTTTGTAAATTTTATTTGATTTTTTCAATAACTCACTTTACATTTATATTGCAATTAACAAACAACACAAAGTTTAATTTTGCTCTTTGAAATGATGACAGAATAATAGTAAACCAGAATTTCATGTTAATTGTATATTTCTTTTCCTTTGGAATATTGAAATCTGGAAGAAATAGGAGAAGCCGAAAGGTGGAGACCTAAATCATTCTGAATCAATCACAAAGAGGAAAATAAAATTTACACATCCAGGGAGCAATCCCGGAATGTGTGTCCGGCAGGAAGAGTTGCAAAACGATTCAGACCGGGTGGCCTTGAATCCTAAAAGCAGTAAGTCTCGCCTAGCGAGATGCCCAAGGAACAAGATCACAAAAAAAGTGGACGCATTGAGCAATCGATGTGTCCACGTTTTATTTTATAAAATATGTAAATGAAGTGATTTAAAAACATATTGTTAATTTATTTACAAGCCGGCAGGCAGGTTGACTTCTGGTTGAGCACTTATAACTAATTTTAACATACGTTTTAAAATACTTTAATAAAAAAAAGGCACATGAAATAATCCATGTACCTTTTTCTTCTTTTAAAAGTTGTGATTACAACCCATTGACAAATCTGGTTAAAGAACTCTTTAAATTAGAGGCTTTATTTTGATGCCATGTATTTCTTTTAGCAAGACGATCAATCATTGAAACAACCTTAGGAAGATACTTTGAAGCTTCAGTTTTATCAGTCATTTCACGAAGTTTAGCAATTGCTGTCCTTGTAGACTTTTTATAGTATCTATTAGCGACTCTGATCTTAGCGTCTTGTCTTATTCTTTTCTGTGCTGATTTATGGTGTGCCATTAATCTTTCTTATTAATTTTTACAAATGGAGTGCAAAAGTAATTGTTTTTATGAAATAATCAATGTTTCAATTGGTTTTTATCATAAGTTATCGCTCATACTCCCAGATCGTAATGGCTCTATTTGAAGATGTAACATCTTGAAATGTCACTTTTATTTCTTCATAATTGTTCTTGTTCCAATCATTGATGTTGATAATTGAGGATTCATTGTCATTGATCTCATCAGGAATCGGATTATTAAAATTTATATTATCATCCCCGATAACACCTATAAGAATCCCAATTATCTTTTTGTCCTCCCTTTGGACCATTAACATCTGCTTCAATCCATTAGAAGTATCGAAAAAATTATAAAATCCAGCAAATTGATAGTCAGATAAGAATATATTGATTAATTCGTAAGGATAATAGCTGTCTCCTGATGGATTCCTTATCAATACTGTTTCATTATTGTGATTAAACGCTACCAGGTCTGGTCCTCCATCACCATCCATATCCATATGAGATGAATTTCTCTTTAGATTGGCTGTCTGCTCTATTTCAAGTGAGGGAAAAGTTTTCTCCCATATTTTCACAAGCTCTTGTCCTTTGAGTGTCTGATTCATAACACAGCAGACCAGAATAAGCAATAATACTAAGTAGGTCTTTTTCATAATTTGATCATTTTTTGAGTTGACACTATCCCATCAACAATTATTGAATAATAATAAACACCTCCCTGAAAAGCATGCATGTTGATTTCCTCTCTATGAATTCCTACTGGCTTCGATCCTAAATAAGTCTGTGATTTCAATGAACCTGCAGCGTCCCTCAATTCAACACTTACTGCTCCAGCCTCATCTAATTGATACTCAATGGTCGTTGTTGAATTGAATGGATTGGGGAAATTAGATAAGGATTGTAATTTAGATTCAATCTCATCGACTGAAGTGGAATTACTCAATCCCCAAATCTGGATTGCATTATTGACCGTATTTAGACCTATGATGTCAGCAACACCATCTCCATTCACATCAATGACAGCCTTGATACTAAAATTATTACCAATCTGACTGATCTCCCCTTGCTGATTGATCACATTATCCTCTCCTACCAAAACCTCTTTCACACCATCATCATCGATATCATAATATCCGTGCAGCCTATTAACCTCATCATCTAACTCTTCCAATGATTGCTGAAATAACACATTGCCTGAGAATACATCAATCACCCTGATACCTGTAACATCGTCATCATCATTTCTCCTGACAACCGTAACATCCACTGCTCCATCATCATTTATATCCTGGGTCGCCACACTCCTGACGACAACATCTTCAATGTTCAGATTAAGATCAGGCTCAGATTCATAGATCAATGACACTTCTCCCGTACCTCGAGTTGTTGAATATGTTGTTTCTGGTCTCACCCCATTTCCATCTTCTATGCCATAGACCACGAGTGACTGATCGTTGAAGTCCCACGACAATACATCAATCCAGTTATCCCCGTCCATATCTGCTATCAGAATAGTGCGCCCGGGAATGAATAAAAAGTCAACTTCATCTTTAGGATTAATGATCAAGGTTCGGTCTCCTTCCTGTACATTTTCCATTGTAATAATCAGGTAGTCAAGTCCAGAACCCATGGGGTACAACAACGGAATTCTTGATAATTGATCACCAGGAAATGACTGAAAGACTGTAGGCAGATTTAAGTTAAAAATTTCTTCATAGGAGCCTCCATCATAGGCCACAACCTGTAATTCTTCATCAGTTCCTTTGAAGGAAACAAAATCCTCTGTTCCATTTTCATTAAAATCTGTGATGGCATTTTGCGAATCATCCGTATTTCGGATCAACTGCTTTAGGGGATTCCTTGCCTTACCCTCTGATCTGAACTTTTCAATAATAGATTGACTGTTTATACAGACCGGAAGTAAGAGAATGAAAAAAATGGTTAGTTTTTTGATCATAGCTATTGGATTAGGTGTTATTAGGCAAATATATCCTAGTTTATTGATTCACCTCCTACCCTTTTAGGTAGTTATCGATGAATTTTATAGGATATTCCGAAAAAAAGTAAATAAAAAGTGGCGATCCATATAGATAACAATGATATTTGCTCGCTATAATTAAATGTGATAAACATGAAAGATTATTCATACGTATTCAATGCCCACCCTACATACATAGAATCAATTTATCAAAACTATAAATCCAACCCTGAAGGTGTAGAAGAAGGTTGGCGTACATTCTTTGAGGGATTTGAATTTGCTCAGAATGGAAATGGTCACCTGGCAGAGCAGATCGAATCTTCTGAGGACGTCATCAAGGAATTCGGAGTGTTATCCATCATTTATGGCTTTCGCCAAAGGGGTCATCTCCTATCAACTACCAATCCCATTAAAGAAAGGAAAGATAGGATGCCCCACCTTAAATTAAGCGATCATGGCCTGGAAGAATCAGATCTCAATAAAGTCTTTCATGCTGGGGAAGAACTGGGTATGAAAGGTGCTACATTACAACAGATCATTGATAGACTGAATACAATATATAGTGGTCCCATTGGAATAGAATACTCGCACATTGAGAATAAAGAAAAACGATTGTGGGTAAGGAAGAAGATGGAACAGCGTGAATTATCAGGAGGTTATGGCCTTACTTTAGATAAAAAAAGAAGAATTCTTGAAAAACTCAATGGTGCTGTAATTTTTGAGAAGTTTCTCCATACCAAGTACGTAGGACAGAAACGATTTTCACTGGAGGGAGGTGAAACCACCAT
Organism: Saprospiraceae bacterium; assembly: GCA_013002995.1. Lineage (GTDB taxonomy): Bacteria > Bacteroidota > Bacteroidia > Chitinophagales > Saprospiraceae > JABDLO01. The sequence goes on from JABDLO010000100.1 coordinate 3,948, forward strand.
TGCCGCTCTTGATGCAATCATTAATACGGCTACTGAAGACAAAGTAGAAGAGGTAATTATAGGAATGGCTCACCGTGGGAGATTGAATGTGCTTGCCAATATAATGGGTAAAACATATGAGCAGATCTTCAATGAATTTGAAGGTACAGCAGTACCTAATTTAAGTTATGGAGATGGAGATGTAAAATACCATTTAGGTTACTCCTCACAAGTCCAGACTGCTTCAGGAAAAACTGTTGATCTTAAATTGGCTCCTAATCCTTCACATCTTGAATCTGTCAATCCAGTTGTTGAGGGGTTCTCAAGAGCAAAAGCTGACATCCTGTATGATAGTGATTATGACAAGATACTTCCGATTCTTATTCATGGAGATTCTGCAATTGCCGGTCAGGGAGTCGTTTATGAGACCGTGCAGATGAGTCAACTTGATGGTTATTACACAGGAGGAACCATTCACTTTGTCATCAATAATCAGATAGGTTTTACAACCAATTGGGATGAAGCCCGTTCTTCCACTTATTGTACAGGAGTTGCCAGTTTGATACAAGCACCGGTCTTTCACATCAATGGCGATGTTCCGGAAGCAGTGATCTGGGCTGCTGAATTGGCTACTGAATATCGGCAAAAGTTTAACAATGATGTATTCATCGATATGGTCTGCTATAGAAAGCATGGGCATAATGAAGGCGACGATCCGAAATTTACACAACCCGGATTATATGACCTCATCAATAAACATCCTGATCCACGAGAAATCTACTTTAACAAATTAATGAGCAGAGGTGATGTAGAGCAGCAGCTGGCAGAAGATATAGAAAAACACTTCTGGGCAGATCTTCAAAATCGCCTCGACCTTGTAAAAGAAAATCCACTTCCTTATACCTACCAGGAACCAGAACAGGACTGGAGAAAATTAACATTTGTACCAAATCCTGACAAAGTAAACTTCAGCCCAAAAACCGGAATTAAAGTTGCAGAGCTTGATAAGATTATCAATCACCTGATGACCCTTCCCAAAGGATTCACACCATTATCAAAGGTCAAAAGATTACAAAAGGGAAAACAGAAGTTGCTTGATGTCAACAAGCTCGATTGGGCCATGGCTGAATTAGCAGCTTACGCATCCATACTACTGGAAGGAAAAGATGTAAGAATGAGTGGGCAGGATGTAAAAAGAGGAACTTTCTCACATCGCCATGCCATCTTTAGAGATTCCAAAACATTCGAGACCATCAATAGGTTGATGGGAATGAAAGAAGGGCAAGGAAGATTTATGATCCATAATTCTCTGCTTTCAGAATTTGCAGTGATGGGATTTGAATATGGATATTCTCTCTCAACGCCTAATTCATTGGTGATATGGGAAGCTCAATTTGGCGACTTCTATAATGGTGCACAGACCATTGTGGACCAGTTCATAAGCGCGGCAGAGAGCAAGTGGAGGAGAATGAGTGGTCTGGTATTATTGCTCCCTCATGGGTATGCCGGTCAAGGACCTGAACACTCAAGTGCCAGGTTGGAAAGATTCTTACAGCTGTGTGCGGAGTTCAATATGATCATAGCCAATTGTACAACACCAGCTAATTTCTTCCATTTAATGAGAAGGCAACTGGCTCAGCCATTTAGAAAACCATTGATTGTGATGTCTCCTAAATCTTTATTGAGGCATCCTGCATGTGTTTCAGACAAAACTGAATTTACGAGTAATACAACATTCAAGACCATCATTGAGCATAAAGTAGACAAGAGGAAAGTTAAAAAGGTTGTATTCTGCAGTGGAAAGATTTATTATGATCTGGCTGACTACAGGGATTCCAATAACATTACAGATACAGCGATAGTCAGAGTTGAGCAATTGTATCCTCTACCGGAAAAAGAAATGCGTGCAATTATCACCAAGTATCCGAAAGCCTCTTTAAAATGGGTGCAGGAAGAACCACAAAATATGGGAGCATGGCAATATCTATTGAGGTATTTCCGAAAAGATCCAATCGAAGTGGTCAGTAGAAAAGCGGCTGCATCTCCGGCAACAGGATTTAAGAAGGTACATGATGATCAACAAGCAAGGATTGTAAAAGAAGCATTTGAGTAGTGTTTAGTGTTTAGTGTTTAGTGTTTAGTGTTTAGTGTTTAGTTTAAAATCTGAAGTTCTAACAAATATTTTAGGAAGGAGTATTGGAAGTTAGAATAGAAGGGTGTTTTGTTTGCGGTCTGCGGTTTACAATCAATATAATATGATACTTAACTCTAAAACTATAAACTGTAAATGAACCACCCAATGTAAGGGTACCGCAATCTATTTTTGTGGCCCATTATAAAAGATAAGTGATATTCCAAATATGGTAATATCAGTTTCAAATTCTGAATCTGGAATAGTAGAATCTGGAAAGTAATCTCTATTGAGGGCCGATATATTATATGATTCCCAGGGAATTTCAATGTACGGTTTAAGTGTTAGTGATACATTATTACTTTTTACCTGGTAAAAGATATGAAACCTGCTAGCAATACCTTTTTCAGATAAAACGGTTCTATCTCTATCGAATCCCATTATATCAGTATCAATCTTGAGTCTTCTGGAACTTATTGAAGCACCAAATCCAAAATTTCCAATAAAATTATCTACTCCAATCGAATAAGATCTGAAACCTGTTGTAATCGTTTCCTCAAATGGATTACCATCTTTAATTCCAAATGCTTCAGAATCACCAGAAAGGTCACTCATTGATACCTCAAATGCTGAAATGCCAAACCTGTATCTCATTCCTAATTCTAAACCACTTAAAAAATCAATGTTTCCTAATGGCTGCTCCAGAAAAGGTTTATCATCATTGAATCTACCAATGATATCATCTATCTTGTTTGACTCCATATATCCACCACTATATCCAACCTTTATATTTAATTGTGTCTTACCTTCCACCCCTATCAATAACATTAATAGCAGGGTCATCAGCAATTTACAGTGAAGAGACTTTTGAGACGTTAGACAAAGTTTCATGACGTAAAGGTAAATTTTAGAAAAGAATTTAATTGTACTTCACCAAATTAAATCCCTTGATATAATAAAAATATAGATATTTACAGCTCTGTGATTACGATGAAAATAGATTATGGCAAAAAGGAAATACCAAAAATCTAAGAGGAAACAAGGAGTAACAACAACTCCACAGAAGAAGATTAAAAAATCTAAAGCTTCAAAACCTACTTTTTATCCAACATTTGGAAAAAGCGAGTGGATCAATTCGATGGTTTTTATCGTGCTGGCTTTTGCCATTTATGCTGCTTCTATCTCATTTGGTTATATCCTTGATGACGTAATAGTCATTAACGATAATTCTTTTACGACAAGAGGCTTTGCAGGTTTGGCAGATATATTCTCAAAGGAGAGCTTTGCAGGATATTTTGGCGAACAAAGAAATCTTGTTCAAGGAGCCCGGTATCGTCCACTCTCCATTGCTACATTTGCCATTGAGCATCAATTCTTCGGTCAGAATCCCGGTATAAGTCACTTCATTAATATCTTAATGTATGGGTTGACAGGAATAGCATTGTATTTCCTGTTTCATGTGCTTTATCAGAAAAAATCATCACATAGGTTCTGGAATGTTGCATTCATTGCAGCATTAATATATGTGGCTCATCCTATACATACAGAAGCTGTAGCCAATATCAAAGGAAGGGATGAAATCATGGCAATGGGATTGGCTCTATGGGGATCCATTATGACATTGAAATGGGAACAATTCAGTAAACTGAAGTATGCAGGATATGCGTTTATCATTTTCTTGCTGGGTCTACTGGCCAAGGAAAACACCATTACATTCTGTGCCATTGTGCCTGCAATGGTGTATGTCTTCCGAAAATCCAGCATCACCAAGAGTCTTAAAATGGCTCTGCCGGTTATAGCAGCTTCAATTGTTTATTTAATCATCAGGTATGCAGTAGTTGGCTACTTCCTCAATTCGGAATCAGAAATCACGGACTTGATGAATAACGCATTCGTTGAGATGTCCGGTTCTGAAAAATATGCCACCATATCATTTACGCTGTGGAAGTATCTGAGCCTTTCTATATTTCCACACCCACTGGCGCATGATTATTATCCTTATGCAATTCCAATTCTCAACTGGGCCAATTTAAAAGCTTTCTTACCCGCCTTGCTTTATACAGGTCTTGGAGTTACTGCACTAGTCGCAGTTTTCAGAAGAAGTAAAAATCTTTTTGGATTATGGTTCTACCTCGTTACTCTTTCCATTGTATCTAATGTTGTCGTCAACGTGGGAACTTTAATGAATGAGCGATTCATATTTATGGCCAGTGCCGGCATCTGTCTCCTGATGGCAGTTTTTCTGGTTAGATATTTATCAAATCAAAAGTTTAAATATTCCAATATTCTTGCTTACAGCCTGGCTGCATTGATCGTAATAGGATACTCTGTTAAAACCATTATGAGGGTTCCGGACTGGAGTGATCCCCTGACGCTTAATAAATCAGCTGTCAAAGTGAATCCCGGAAGTGCAAGGGCCAATTCATTCATGTCAACCGCACTTTACAATAAGTACAAAGATGCTCCTCTGTCAGACGAAAAGAAACAACAGATGTTGCTTGCTTCATTTTATGCCAAACAAGCCATCAAGGTTCACCCCAATTACAAAAACGCCAATCTGATGAGGGCTGGTGTCGCTGCTGAATTATTTAAATTTGATAATGACCTGAACAAACTTCTTGAAGTCTTTAAAGAAGTCATCAGTAGGAGACCGGATCTTTCTTATGTCCAACAATACATGGACTACCTCAATGATAATTGGCCTTCAGGAGAACTAACTAATTTTTACTATGATGTGGGTTATAATATGTTGTTCAAGGAACAGAGAAAGCTAGGACCAGCTCTCTTGTATCTGAATAAAGGGTATGAGCACCAAGCCTCCAGTTCTAAGATCATTCAGGCACTTGCTGAAGCTTATGAAGCAGTAGGAAACCAGGCTGAAGCCAATAAATATTTTCAATTACTACAGGACAATTGAGGTCAGATATAAAGCATATCATGGCCCTCACCAGGCTGAATGGGATCGGTCCCATTCTTTCCCGACAACTTATAAGCTATTGTGGATCTGCCGAAGAAGTTTTTAAATCCTCATTATCTGCCCTTTCCAAGATTCCACAGATTGGCACTCAGAAAGCTCGTCTTGTGAAGTATGATGATGTAGCAGAGGAGATTGATAAAGAATTGGAATTTGCAGAGAATAAAAGAGTTTCTGTATTAACCTATCTTGATGAAGCTTACCCCAGGAGACTTAACAATTATGAAGATGCACCGATCATCTTGTATTACAAAGGAACTGTAGATCTCAATGCATTGCGTACCGTCGCAATAGTTGGAACCAGGAAACCAACAGATTATGGCATTCTCTCTTGTGAAAAAATTGTTGAACAATTAGGGAAGTATGATCCCATCATTGTAAGTGGAATGGCCTACGGTGTGGATTCAACTGCTCATCGATCATCCGTCAGGAACAACATCCCCACAATAGGTGTACTTGGTCATGGATTGGACAGGTTATATCCAGCCACCAATCGGGACCTTGCTTCTAAGATGATTGAAAATGGAGGACTCTTGACTGAGTTTCCAAGCGGCACCAATCCGGATCGTGAAAACTTTCCCATGAGAAACCGCATCATCGCCGCATTAAGCGATGTCGTCATTGTCATTGAATCCAAAAGAAAAGGAGGATCTATGATCACTGCTAATCTTGCCAATGGGTATTTTAAGGATGTATTTGCATTACCGGGAAGGATCAATGATGACAATTCCAGTGGTTGCAACCTCTTAATCAAATCTCATAAAGCCTCACTGCTGGAGTCAGCTGAAGACATCGCTTACATCATGAGATGGGAGGAAAGAAAAGACACTAAGAAACAGCATGAGCTTTTCATTGAATTGGATGAATCAGAAACAAGGATCATTGATCATTTCCGTTCATCTCAGGAAAAAGAGATCACCATTGACAAACTCCATTATCAGCTTCAATTACCGGTATCTCAATTATCAGGACTACTCCTGGGGTTGGAGTTTAAGGGTATGATTAAGAGTCTACCCGGTAAGAAATATGTCTTGACTTAATATAATTCTCATCAAACTTATTGTAGTTCCTTTTTGACTCAAAATTTACCTAAATGGGTGGGATATATCATTATATCAGATTATAAATTTAACCTAATAAATATTTGAGGCTATGTATTCCATACAGAAAATAAACTTGTTTTCAATCTTGATTCCGATTGTCTTTTCAATTTTAATTGTTATACCTCTATCAGCACAGAATGTAGGTATAAATGTCAACAACCCGCAGGAAAAGCTTCACCTCAGTACAGATGAAAGTAAAATTGCCTTAAGACTTGATAATAGAAAATCTGTTGAATCAGGATTGAATTATGGCACTGTGATAGGAACTCCAGCTGCTTTGCAAAATTTTGAAGTAAACCCAACGTGGATCGACTGGACGGACCTTGACCATACCAAACTGGTCAATAGTGATGATATCAGCTTGAATAGTCCTGCATTGAACATTGTGCCGGAAAGGTCCAATTCATTGAGAGTACTATTTAATTTCTCTCCTACCATACCTTCAACAGCCATGATTACAGATGTCAAGCTTCATATTGAGTGGCGAAGAACAGGAACATTTGCCGGGACAATGGGTACCAGTTTCACACTCTTGAAAGCATCCAACTTCCAACCACTGGTTAACTTAGGAGGATCATTTATAAGCAGTTCAACCGATATCAACATCACCAAGTCATTTAAAGAAGTCTATAATCCGATAACTGCTGATATGTTAAACCTGGATGATATTATATTAAACTGTTTCTCCCTATATTCATATACCAATGGAACCAGTGGACTCCTGATAGATCAATTGTGGCTCGAAGTAGAATATGCAGTTCCAGCTGACGGAACTGAAGATGTAGCATGGACAACAGGGGCCAAAGATGGAACTTTTATGATTACTCAGTCGGAGGATTTATTTTCCAACCAATTTCTGACCATTGATGAGACAGGAACTACCCGACTCAAAGTCTTGAAAATCACACAGTCCGCAGGTCCTGGCAAGGTTTTAACTTCCAATGACGAGGGAGAAGCATCATGGGAAGAGTTACCTCTATTTGGTGAAACATGGTTTAATAAAAATGACACCGCTTTTCTGGCTTCCGGTCCGGCTCAGATCAACAATGCTATTGGTGATGCTGCACTGATCTTCGATAAAGGAGAATCCCGGCTAAATAATGGGATCAATATGATCGAAACAGATAATAGGATTCTCAACACCATCATAGATGCCAACAATGATCAGAGCAACGAACAATGGAATCTTTATAAAAATGATGATGAGATGCTTTCACAACTCCCAGCTGTAAGGTTTCAACTTGATGGTGGATTGAGTTGGATCAATGGAGGAGGAAATCTGGGAATAGGAAGAATAGACCCACAGCATCCCTTACATATTGGTACTGATGGTACCAATGGCAATGGTGCACATGTCACAACAGGTGGTAGCTGGACCAATGGATCCAGCAGGCTTTTCAAGAAAAATGTTAAAGGTGTAAACACAAAGGAAATACTTGAAAAACTAGCTACATTAAATATCCTGGAATGGGAATACAAAAATTCTGATGAAGGTAAACATCTGGGCCCTATAGCTGAGGAATTTTATGAGGTATTTAGACTAGGAAGAGATGAGCAATACATTTCTACGGTTGATGCAGATGGAGTTGCCCTGGCTGCCATCAAGGCCTTACATCAAGATGGTATAAAGAAACAGACTGAGATTGAAATATTAAGGTTACAACTAACCCAATTACAACGCCAAGTCGAGCAACTAAAAGATCTATTTACTGAATCAAAAATCTTGAAAAAATAGCTCATGGATCATTTTTAGGTTCACTACTTAAACCAGATGATATAATTTAATGGACCATCTCTGCCTTAGAATGCATACTCGATCTTGAGGTAAAACTCGATATAAATCGATTGAATCGCTCCTTGATTTCATCTTTAAAATTCTTTTCAGTTAACCTCAACTCAAGAACGGCCTTTTCATCCTTCCTCTTATCTTCTGTTAAGGTCAGGGAAATGGGAAAGGCTTCACAATATTTCATTTTGGACCCCATCAATTTTTTAACCTTATTAAATATCCTGTTGTACCCGAATCTTCCATCTTTATCTTCATCAATGCTTCCACAGCAGGTCACAAAAGTTAAGCTTTTGATTTTACTTCTGTATTTTCCAAGGAATCCTCTCAATGGAGAGATCAACGTTCCCGACCATATAGGGCCACATAAAATAACATGATTGTAATCTTCAATATTGACATCCATAGTTTTAGGCACAATTCCTATTCCCATAAAACTTAGTGCCATCAGAAGTATCTGACCGCCCAATACAG
>JABDLO010000113.1 GCA_013002995.1 Saprospiraceae bacterium
GTATAACTCTTACTTCAAGACTTATACTTGGAGCTCACAATCGAGAGGAGTTGTATGGAGGACTTTTTGTTGGAGCAGCTTCCCAGCTTTTCGGTTACGCCATATTCTTTTAATGGTTTTATCTTCTTGACTTTTACATTAAGAGCGTTAGAATTAATTATAGAATTGACATTTATAATTATAAGATGTCACCTTATTCTATGACCAGCATCATATTATTAATGCGGAATATTCAATAAACTTGAATTTTGCAATACCCGGGGTATGAAAGTCAAGTTGGTATTGGTCTTTTGGGTCTTTTTGATGGGATTCACCTTGAAGGGGATATTTTTTTCCTCTGTCAATACTACTATTGATGACTTTTTCTTGCCGGGGTCTCAACCCGGACAGGCTGGAAATCTTGAAAGTCCCAGCAAGTGTGACAATTGCCATGGCGGATATGATAATGAAGTAGAACCGGCATTCAATTGGAGAGGAAGTATGATGTCCCAGGCTATGAGAGACCCACTCTTCTTAGCAACTATGACCATTGCCAATCAGGATGCCCCCAATAGTGGGGACCTTTGTCTCAGATGCCATACCCCTGAGGGCTGGTTGGAAGGAAGATCAATTCCTACAGATGGATCTAATCTGTCATCTTCTGACTATGAAGGGATAACGTGTGATTTTTGCCATAAAATGGTCAAACCAACAACTTTGGGTGTTAATCCATATCCCTCTGATCCAGACTATACATCAGGAACATATAATATTGATCAGGCTTATCTTGCAGGTCTATCTGTTATTCCTCCAACTTCAGCTAATGGCATGTACATCACAGATAGTGACAATGCCAAGAGGGGGCCTTTTACCGATGCAGATGGCAATCACCAGGAATTGTATTCACCTTTTCACTCTGAATCGGCAATATGTGGCACCTGTCATGACGTAAGTAATCCGGTATTTTCAGCCATTACAGATGGCATGGGCAATATTATCGATTACGAACCAAATACAATGGGTGCCCAGTCACCGGATTTTAATCCTCACAGTATGCTTCCGATAGAAAGAACTTATAGTGAGTGGACAATGAGTGATTATAATTCTCCCACCGGAGTATATAGTGAAGTATTTGGAGGGAACAAGGACTATGTATCCAGTTGTCAGGATTGTCACATGAAAGATGTTACTGGTTATGGTTGCAATAAAAATCCACCATTAAGAAGCGACCTCCCCCTGCATGATATGACAGGAGGAAACACATTTATTCCTAAAGTTCTTTACAGTCTTTATGGTGATGATGTTGATACGGTTGCACTGAATGCAGGAATGGAAAGAGCAAGATTCATGCTTAGAAATGCAGCAGAACTTGATATAAATGTAAATAATGAAGTGGTTGAGGTTACGGTGACCAATGAGACCGGCCATAAACTACCCAGTGGATATCCTGAAGGCCGCAGAATATGGTTGCAGGTTGAAGCTTGGGATTCAAGTGGTAATTATTATGTCTCAGGGGCCTATGATACTACTACTGCTATTTTAAACCATGATACTGACATTAAGGTCTATGAAACTAAACCCGGTATCAGTCCCGGATTGGCTGCAGCACTCGGATTGTCATCTGGTCCATCTTTCCATTTCGTATTAAATGATACCATTTATAAAGACAACAGAATTCCTCCAAGAGGATTTACAAATGCAAATTTTGAAATGATCCAGGCTGCACCGATTGGATACAGTTACTCAGATGGACAATACTGGGATGTAACCCCATATACCCTACCTTTTCCTCCCGATGCTGTAAGAGCAACCTTGTATTATCAAAGTACCAGTAAGGAATATATTGAATTTCTTAGAAATGAAAATATTACTGATGACTGGGGGCAGACCATGTACGACCTATGGGATGCTTTTGGAAAATCACAACCAGAATTAATGGATTCTATTTCCTGGGGAGTACCTATTATAGATGAAGATGGAGATGGATATATTTCATTGGTGGATTGCAACGACTTGAATGCGGCAAGCTACCCGGGAGCACCTGAAATCCAGGACTGCCTGGACAATGATTGTGATGGATGGACTGATGAGGACTTTACTTCAGAGACAGAAATGGTCTGGACAGGTTGTCAAGAGACCGATGATTGGAATGATCCACTCAATTGGAATAACAATTTAGTTCCTACTGCTTCCCACCATGTGATTATACCCTCATCAACCCTCGGTACATTTTTCCCAACAATTGATGGCGCTGTTCACATCCATTCTATTAAAGTAGAAAGCAGTGGTTATTTAATGATTGCATCAGGTCATAGCATCGAATTGAATAATTCTACTGATCCAACTATTCCTGCTTTTGATATTCACGGTGTTGTTGAAAATCATGGTGTGGTTCGCATCAACCATAGTATTCACGATGGCATCAGGATCAATCCATCGGCAACATTTACGATCCTGGGAAGTGTCTATGTAGATTCTTACACCAATTATGGAATTGAAAACTGGGGAAATTTTCAACTCATAAGTCCTGGCTTAATAGAAATTACGGATCAATCAGATGATTCATTTATTAACCATTCCGGATCAGTCCTGGATATCGGAGGTACACTGCGGATTAATAAATAAATCCGATTTTTGCTTCATTTCACGGTATAAATAAAGACTTCAGGGTACCTTCTTCAGCACATCTTCCAAAAAATCTTTAAATTGATAGACATTTTCAATTAATGAGATGAATATCAGCCACTTTAAGAAGGTTTATCAAGGACTAAAGTCTCACCACGGAGAAGTATCTAAGGTTGAGGACCACATTGTAGTGGAAGAAGCCTTGCAGATTAACCTCAATGGAAAGCCTTTCACGGTAACGATGCGTACACCGGGATCTGATAGATATCTCATTCGGGGATTACTTTTTACTGAAGGTATATATACAGGCCAGGATGCATTAAAGATGAAAGCCATTGAATTTACTGAAGAAGGTTATCCTGCCATCGTTAATGTATCCATTCCCCCTTCAGAAATAGGTGGAGCATATTATCAGACAAGGAGTATGTTATCGGTATCTTCTTGTGGCATTTGCGGTAAGCGGGAATTAACTGACTTGTTGCAGGGAGGAGACCCCCTTAATGATGAGTTGAAAATGGAGCTTTCTATCATCAGTAAAATGTTTACCAAAATGAAAAAACTGCAAGTTGCATTCCATTGTACTGGTGGTTCGCATGCAGCCGCAGTATTTACAGAATCTGGTGAGCTTATTGCAATACAAGAAGACATCGGAAGACACAATGCTGTAGATAAAGTGATCGGTCATTTGATCAATGAAGGACAATTAGATAAAGTGAAATGCATCCTTGTAAGTGGGAGGATTTCTTATGAAATTGTAAGTAAGACTTATAAAGCAGGTATTTCATTTCTTGCGGCAGTTTCATCGCCATCTTCATTGTCCATTGAATCAGCACGAGGCATGGGGATCACCCTTATGGCATTCTGTCGTGGAGAAGCGATTACATGCTATACCCATGAAGACCGTATTGTATTGACCCAGTTAACACCCTAATCATAAATTAATATGTCCAAAAACTTAAGTGAATTATCGGGAAGACAAGGATTAGAGCACAACCTATTCGACAGGTATGGACAGCTTGCTCAGGATCGTGGTACTCCTGGGAAGGAAGAGTTGGCCGATCTGGCCAGGGAGTTTCTGATTGGTGCAGCCAATACTTATGGAGCAACAACCTTTTATGATTTTTTAAAGCCGGAAAACAGAAATAAAAAAGTTTATATATGCAACGGATCTGTATGCTTGTGTGCCGGCACCCAGGATGCACTTAAAGAATCCCTACTTGACCACTTTAAAGAAGAAGAAATAGGACATATGTGTTGTCTGGGCAGATGTCATGAAAATGCAGCTTTTCATTATAATGGCACCAATTATTCCGCTTTAAAAAAGGAAGACCTTCCATCTGTTTTTAGGAATAACAATGGCATTTCAACTAAGGATGAATACAACATAGGCCATATAGGTACACCCGTTCTTACCGGAATGAACCTTGGAGTAGTTGAGATGAAGACCTTGGTTGGCCAGTTGATAGAAACTGATGGTGAAGAATTGCTGGAGGGAATTAAAGCATCGGGATTGAGAGGAAGAGGCGGGGCTGGATTTCCGATCGGATTAAAGCTTCAGTTTTGCAAGCAGGAAGAATCAGATACCAAGTTTGTCATCTGCAATGCTGACGAAGGTGATCCGGGAGCATTCTCTGACCGATACTTACTAGAGGAGAAACCGTATGCCGTATTACTGGGAATGATGATTGCGGGTTATGTCACTGGTGCAGAATGGGGAGTGGTGTATATCAGGGCAGAATATCCTGAGTCAGTTGAAGTAATCGAGCAAGCCATCCACCAATTGAATGAAACAGGACTTCTGGGGAATAATATTATGGGTGCAGGATTTAACTTCCATTTTAAAGTCATCAAGGCTCAGGGCTCTTATATCTGCGGAGAAGAAACAGCATTGATCAATTCCATTGAAGGCCAGAGACCAGAAGTGAGGGTAAGACCTCCTTATCCAGCCCAACAAGGATTATTTAATAAACCCACTATTGTCAATAACGTTGAGACACTGGCAGCGTTACCATTTATACTAGAGCATGGGGGTGATGCTTACGCCAAATTGGGGTCAGAAAAATCAAAGGGCACCAAGCTTATAAGCCTGGATAGCCATTTCAATAATCCGGGGATATGTGAGGTTGAGATGGGGATCCCCCTCAGCGAAGTGGTCCATGGATTCGGGAAAGGATTTAGAAAAGATGTGAAAGCATTGCACATCGGTGGCCCACTGGGGGGCATGGTGCCCATTCATAAGGTGGATGACCTCACCATTGATTTTGAGTCATTCAGCCAACATGGATTTTTATTGGGACATGCATCCATTGTTTCGATTCCTGCAGATTTTCCAATGATAGCATATTTGGAACATTTATTTGAATTTGCTGCGGACGAGAGTTGCGGAAAGTGCTTCCCTTGCCGCCTGGGAACGAAGAGAGCCCAGGAGATGATGGCGAAAGCACAGACGGGAGAATATAAACTGGACCATCAACTAATAGATGACCTTCTTCACACATTAGAAATAGGTTCATTATGCGCCCATGGCGGAGGGATTCCACTCCCTGTGAGAAACACCCTTCTTTATTTCAAGGACGAATTGTCCACTTATTTTGCTGAAGCTTAAAAAGGATTAATATGTCAACAACCAGAACAGTTAAAATCGATTCTACTTCTAATGGGCATTCAACCGGGATTGCTTCATCCAAAGCATATATCAATGGGCAACCATACGACATCCAGGAGGGAGAGACCATCTTGTCCTTTCTCAGGAGATATCATGGCCAGGACTTTGTGCCTACATTATGTGATGCACCCAATCTGGATCCATTTGGGTCTTGTAGGGTATGTAGTGTGGATGTAGGAATGAAAGGAAATGGACAGGTGAAGACAGTCGCTTCCTGTCACACACCCATTACAGAAGGGATGGATATCTATCCCCATTCACCCAATGTGCAGAGGCTTAGAAAAAACATCATTGAGCTAGTATTGACAGATCACCCCCTGGATTGCCTGACCTGTGAAGTAAACGGGAATTGTGAATTGCAGACGGTTGCTGCACAAGTTGGAATCCGGGATGTCAGATATCCGGAAGGTGAAAACCACCTGGATAAGAAAAAAGATTTTTCACACCCGTATATGACGTCTGATCTTTCTAAGTGCATCAACTGCTATCGATGTGTGAGAGCTTGTGATGAGGTACAGGGTGAGATGGTATTGAGCATGGCAGGAAGAGGATTTGACTCTCACATCATCAAAGGGCTAGATCAGTCATTCTTTGATTCTGAATGTGTAAGTTGTGGCGCTTGTTCACAAGCATGCCCGACCTCAGCAATTTCCGATATATTCCAGTCTAAAGCCATTATGGCTACAGAAACCACCAGGACGGTATGTACTTATTGCGGGGTAGGATGTAATCTCGATGTTTCTACCAATGGAGATGACATCATTTCTATCCAGGCTCCCTATGATGCGGAAGTGAACCATGGTCATACTTGCCTGAAAGGGAGGTATGCTTTTAAATTCTATAATCACGAGGAGCGATTGAGATCGCCCATGATCAAGCGAAATGGGGAATTTGAAGAAGTAAGTTGGGATGAGGTTTATGATTTTATTGCTGAAAAATTAATTACCTATAAAAAGAAATATGGGGCCGATTATATAGCGGGAATTTCATCATCAAGGTGTACCAATGAAGAGAATTATTTGATGCAGAAATTCATCCGGGCAGTAATAGGTACCAACAACATTGATGGATGTGCCAGGGTATGTCATTCACCCACTGCACTGGGGATGCAACGGACATTTGGGACAGGAGCTGCTACTAATTCTGTAAAGGATATGGAAGTAACAGATTGTATGATGGTCATAGGTGCCAATCCAACAGATGCTCACCCTGTAACCGGAGCAAGGATTAAGCAGCAGGTCATGAAAGGAACAACCCTGATTGTAATTGATCCAAGACGTACAGAACTCGCTAGGTATGCACAACACCACCTCCAATTGAGGCCGGGAACAAATGTGGCTGTATTAAATATGATGCTTTACTATATCGTCAAAGAGGGATTGGTTGATAAACAATTTGTAGAAAGCAGGACGGAGGGATATAATGATTTTGTTCAGGAACTATTGAACCTGGACATTGATAAGATGGAAGAAGTGTCTGGGGTGCAAAGAGAAGATGTGAGGGCTGCGGCAATCGCATATGCAGCTGCTCCTAATGCAATGTCCTTTCATGGATTGGGTGTTACTGAACACACACAGGGTACATTCACTGTTATGCAGATTGCAGAACTGGCTATGATTACGGGCAATATAGGAAGACCGGGCGTGGGTGTAAATCCATTGAGGGGACAAAACAACGTTCAAGGTTCTGCTGATATGGGTGTACAGCCTCATCAGGGAGCCGGTTACCTTGATATAACCAAGTCAGAGATTAAATCAAAGTATGAAGACTTCTATGGGGTATCATTGCCATCTCATGTAGGGTATAAAATTCCTGAAATGTTTGATGCTGCCCTTGAAGGCAAATTAAAGGCCATATGGATCATAGGAGAAGATGTGGTTCAGACTGATCCCAACACCCAGAAAGTAATCAAGGCATTAGAAAGTACGGATCTGGTCATTGTCCAGGAGATATTTATGACTGAGACCGGTAAGTATGCCGATGTGATTTTGCCAGCATCTTCCTTCCTGGAGAAGAGTGGTACTTTTACCAATGGAGAGAGAAGGGTGCAACGGGTAAATGCCGTTGTAGAACCATTAGAAGGAACGAAACCTGATGGACAGATCATTGTGGATATTATGAATCGCATGGGATATGAACAACCTGATTATACTCCTGATGGAATGCTTGAAGAGATTTCTCAGATTGTTCCATTTTTTGCGGGCATCAAGTGGGACGAACTCGGAGTAAATGGTAAACAATGGCCGGTTGCGCCTGGTGGTAAAGACACCCAGATCTTACATCAGGAAGAATTCAAGATCGGCAAAGGTCAATTCCAGTACCATGAATTCCGGGAAACCAAAGAAATTGAAGATCACCAGAAAGAGTTCCCTTACATATTAACCACCAATCGGGAACTCGAGCATTACAATTGTGGAACCATGACCAGGAGGACGGGTAATGTTGATATCCTTACAGAGGATGCATTGATGATACACCCGGAAGACGCATCAAGACATTTTATTTACGATGGAGATATGGTCTGCCTGGAATCACCAAGGGGAAAAGTAGATATCAAGGCCAGGATTACTGATGAAGTAAATCCCGGAGTATTCAGCACGACTTTCCACTTCCCTGAAATCATGGTAAATAATATTACCTCAGATGTGCACGATACAGAAGCGATGTGTCCGGAGTACAAAGTGGTATCGGTGAGGATCAGGAAGAGTAAGGGGAAGTACAAGGCATAAGATGAAAGACAACTAGTAGGAGCTATACTTATTAAAGGACATGTATGGTATTTCTTACAGCGTACTGGATATAAACGTGCAGTTAAAGCTGCGCGTCTGTATATAGATTTATGTTTTAATAACTCTGAATAATAACCACTCCACTATGAAACCATTAAAAGCATTTCTGATTATCTGTTTCTTCTTGAACAGTCCTTTGATCTCACAAAATAATACCCTAAAGGGGAAAATGCTCTTTCTCAGTAGTGGTAAAACTCCAGCACAGGGAGTTGCCATTTCGGGCAGCATCATGGAGATTGAAAACACCAATTCTGTTTATACTACTGATGATGGTTCTTATGTCTTGATCTTTCCAAAGGCCAGAGAAGGACACAGAGTAGACCTTGCAATTGGAGAGGCAGATCAACACGGCAAACAAATAGAAGTGGTCAATGAAAAAGAAGTTGAGATATGTCGGATTTCTGCGGATTACAAGGAAGAATTCGAGATTATAGTATGTCCCAAGGGTTCCAGGGATCTGGCAGCTCAAAAATATTACAGGATCATAAAGACATCCTCTGACCTGGCTCTTGCCAATATCAAGAAGGAAATGGATGAATTGCTTACTCAACAAGAAAAAGATTACAACCTGATTGCTGAATATGGGGAGAAAATAGCAAAACTTGAAAAACAGACGGATTCCCTTACCATCTATCGTGAAGCGTTCCAAATTGCATCCATCAATAGAGACAATGCTTCTAAAAGAGTATTGAGATATCTTCAATTATTAGATGAAGGGAAGTCTATTATGGAAGCACGTGAAGCCTTGAGTATCAAGAATGCTGCTTTTGATTTAAATCAGAGTATGCAATTGTTTAAAGCAGCCACAGTAGAGCTTGAGACAAGAGCTGGAGCTTCTTCCAGTATTTTTGACTACGAGGATGCCATCATCTGTTACGATACCATTTTAAGTTATGCTGAAAGAATGAATATAGATCCATTAATGATTGCCCAGTATTATTCTAATTCATCAGAAATAATTCAGTCCAATGGTAAATATGCAAAAGCTTTGAAATATGAGGAAAAAGCATTAGCAATCAGGCATGAAATTTTAAACTCCAACCATTCTGATCTTGCTCAATCATACCATAGTATCAGCAGTGTATATGTATCTCTAGGAGAGTATGATAGAGCATTAGAATATGCGGAAAAAGCCATTGAAATAGGAGAAGAAATATTTGACCCTAATCATCCTGATCTCGCCATTTTCTATAATAATATAGGCACTGTATATGATCCTTTGGGAGAGTATGATAAAGCATTAGAATATTACCAAAAAGTCCTTGACATAAGAAAAGAAATATTTCACCCTAATCATCCAAGTCTTGGCATATCATACAATAATATAGGTACTGTATATGAATCAATAGGAAAATATGATAAAGCATTAGAATATTTACAAAAAGCCCTTGAAATTCAAGAAGAAATATTGGACCCTAATCATCCAAATCTCGCGGGAAATTACTTTAACATCTGCAACATTTATACATCTCTGGGAGAGTATAATAAAGCATTAGAATATGCAAAAAAAGGCCTTGAAATAGGAGAAGAAATATTTCACCCTAATCATCCCTATCTTGCTATTTCATACAATAATATCGGCCAAACATATAATGTTATGGGAGAGCATTACAAAGCATTGGAATATGCTAAAAAAGCCCTTGAAATTCAAGAAGAAATATTGGGCCTTAATCATCCCAATCTAGCCACATATTATAATAATATCGGTAAGGTGCATGAATCTCTAGGAGAGTATGATAAAGCATTAGAATATGCAAAAAAAGCTCTAGAAATATTTGAAGAAATATTTGACCCTAATCATCCCAATATCGCCACACTTTACACTAATATCGGTACGACATATGGAAATATAGGAGAGTATGACAAAGCATTGGAATATCAACGAAAAGCTTTAATAATATTTGAAGAAATAATGGATCCTAATCATCCCATTCTCCCTAAATTTTACAATCTTATCTGCAGCACTTATAGATCTCTGGGAGAGTATATTAAGGCATTGGAATATGAACAAAAAGCCCTTGAAATTAGAAAAGAAATATTGGATCCTAATCATCCTGATCTAGCAGCGTCTTACAACAATATTGGATTAACTCATGCTAAACTCAACCAATTCAAAGAAGCCCATGAAGCATTCACAACATATGAAAAAAGATTTCCAGAGGCCGGTAGATCATTTCGGAATTGGGCGATGTATTATGCCCTGAAAGGGGATAAGGAGAAAGCTCTTTTAAACCTTAAAAAAGCAATTGAATTGGGATATAATGATTTAAATTGGTTAGAGACGGATGATAGCATGGATAGTTTGAGGAATGAAGAAGAATTTAAGGCAATTATTGCTTCTTTAAAGAAGCAGAAAGAGTAAAGATTCTTGATGCAATTGATGTGTAGATGGTAGATCACATGATGTATTAATAACTCTGAATAATAACCACTCCACTATGAAACCATTAAAAGCATTTCTGATTATCTGTTTCTTCTTGAACAGTCCTTTATTTTCACAAAATAATAATACCCTCAGAGGAAAAATGCTCTTTCTGAGCAGCGGCAAAACACCAGCTCAAGGGGTTACCATTTCAGGTATCATCAAAGAGGTGGAAAACACCAATTCTGTATATACTACTGATGATGGTTCTTATGTATTAATCTTTCCCAAAGCCAGAGAAGGACACAGGGTAAACCTTACCATTGGAGAGGAAGACCAACACGGGAAACAAATAGAAGTAGTCAATGAAAAAGAGGTTGAAATATGTCGAATTAGAGCGGATTATAAAGAAGAATTCGAGATCATCGTGTGCCCCAAAGGGTCCAGGGATTTAGCTGCTCAAAAATATTATAATATCATCAAGACTTCTTCGGATATAGCATTGGCACAATTGAAAAATGAAATGGATGAGCTCCTCCAAAAGCAAGAAAAAGATTATAAACTCATTACTGAATATGGTAACCGGATAGCAACACTAGAACAACAGACGGATTCTCTCGTTATCTATCGAGAAGCATTTCAA
>JABDLO010000117.1 GCA_013002995.1 Saprospiraceae bacterium
GTTGGTAGACAGAGGGATTAGCCCATATCATCATTTGCCAGTTGATCTTTTTAATGAGGGATTGATTAATGATGAGGTCCTCTTTTCATTGTTAAATTCTCAAGAATACTTTTCTGTTTATCCGCCTTTTAATCAATTGTTTTATTGGATTGCCTTCAAGTTGTCAACCGGTATTGCTACGTTTTCGATGATTTTAAAAGCAATTTACTTCCTTGCTGTAATCATAGGATTGGTTTTTACCAGTAAGGTGCTTCCGCAAATGGGACTTTCTCGAAATCGAGGATTCATTTTTTTCCTCAATCCACTTGTAATGGTTGAAGGAATTGGCAATTTACACATTGAGGTTGTAATGGTTTCATTTTTGGCTGGAGCCATATATTATTACCATACCAAGAGAGATGGTTTTTTATTTCCATTTTTTTATACGATGAGCCTCGCAGTTAAATTGGTGCCATTGATTATTGCTCCTTTCCTGTGGTGGAGGCAATCTCCCAAATGGAGGTTGAAGACCCTTCTTCAGGTGGCTATACTTTGTATTCTTTTTTTTGGTCCTGTATTCATCGGGGCAGGGTATGAAGGATTTATGCGTAGCCTGGACCTTTACTTCAGGAAATTTGAATTTAATGGTGGAGTATATTATGTATTTAGATACTTGGGTTTTCAAGTGAAGGGATATAACCTGATTGCTTATATAGGCCCTCTGCTTGCTATTATAGTATTCTCTTCCATAGTATGGAAGTCCATCGCCGAAAAGTCAAGGGATACACTTAGCCTTATTACATTGTCTTTATATGCCTGGACCATATTACTATGTCTTTCAACTACGGTACATCCATGGTACATAATGCCGCTGATCTTCCTTGCTTCTTTCAGATCGATCTGGTATCCCATCATATGGTCATATCTCATCATGTTGACTTATATCAACTATAGTTATCAACAGTATTACGAGAATCTATGGGTAGTAGGAATAGAGTATATGGTTCTTTTAGGGATGATTTATTATGAGTTACGACCTGGTAGAAAACTAAAAAGCCTGAAAGGATGACCTTCCAGGCTTATGTGTTTTGTTAGATCTGTGTCAATATTAATAAGACCATAGGTCATGTTCAAAGTTGAACAGTTCCTGTTTGATCTTGTCTGATTCTAATAATCTATCTATTCCAGCTCTATCATATCCTTCGTACATCATCTTAAGTGTAAGATCATTTACATTGGATTTCTTATAGATATAGCTGGTGAAAAATCGGGATTCAAATAGGTCTGACCATGCCATAGGTGCGACATCGTTAAACTCATTGAATACTCTATACTTACCAAGATATTGTCTTGCTTCAGGATAATAAATGTAAAACAGAGGAAGAGAATATTTCAATTCTCCTGTGAGATCATCGTATTCATCTTTTTCAGGAGCGATACCAAGGATTCTCACTTTCATTCTTGATGACTCTTCATCGAAGAACCATACTTCCTTCAGACGATATCTCTTGATGTCTTCCCAGTTGATCTCATTTTTTACCACCTTCACTTTTTCTACATATTCATCGTAGTCAAAGTATGTACTGGTATCCACTGAGAATAAGATGTTGTCCAACTCTTCAGGAGAAAGAATTTCTGAGAATTTTTCATCCTTAAAAAGGGCGATGTCTCCGTTTTCAGCAAGTTCTCTTATAATACTGAAGAATGGTTTCTCCGGATATCTGAAAACCAGGTTGGTTTTCTCTCTGGTATCAACTATTCTCCAGATTTTGGTCTGCCAGGCAATGTCAGCTTCTCTTACGTGATCATAAGGAAGGACACGGTTGTCTACGATTAACCTTTTCCTGACAATGTCATCAATGTAGAGATCCTCTGCAGGAATGCTTGACTCTGTGATTACAGTTTCCTGTTCTGCAACCTGAGCTTGTAAAGTAACTACTCCAAGCATTCCTATAATAAAAAGAAACAACGATCTAACAAAAAACACTTTCATCATTTAATCTTTATTTGATTATCTTATTTAATTCTATAAACCATGCCGCCGACATTTCTTGCAGCTACATCACCTGGACATTTACACTTGATATCTTCAAAGTAATAAATGTCTCCTGGTACAGCTTTCTGAATGATACGAGCAGCATTCTGGTTAAATTTACCGCCTTTGTGAGCCCTTACTGGTTCAGGATCTTGTCTTTTAGGTACTCTTACCATGTTGAATTCCTGAACGATACATCTTGCATCAAAGTCAAATCCATCTAATCTAGGTACTATACCTTGCTGGATCTTGAATTCTCCGGATCCCATTACACCACTTTTCTTATTAGATAGGGTAGGGACTGGATCAGGAATTCTTTTGACCCTGAAGTCTTTGCTTGCATTCAATCCATCTGCTGATACATTGATTTTAGCAAATTCTCCTTTCTTAGTAGGTCGTGTAACATTTACAACATAGGTACCATCAGCATTAGCTTTTATGGTTCCTCCACCAGCTCCGGACATATTCACCTGCATCTGGTTAGATGATACACCTGCTGCTGACACTTCTACAGGGTTAGGTACTCCGATATAAAATACATTCATCTTTGTAGGAGAGATCGCAACAGATCTTTCACCCACTTCATATTCGAATGAATTTTTATAAGATTTTACTTCTCCGGTTACAGGATTGGTCACGCTGATATCAGCAGTGTAGGTCTTACGACCGGTTGCTCCTGCATTAGCTGTAAACTTCGCAACACCATCCTCTCCAACTTTAAGAGGTGATCCATTTACTCTAATTGAAACTCCGGTATTATTCTGTGTACCTGCAGAGGCACTCAGGAAGATATCAGTTTCAAATCTTTCTCCTTTAATGACATAAGTCTTCTTAGGAGAAGATACAACAGTAAATTGATCAAGAACAACTTCTTCTCCACCTACTTTTTTAACAAGGTAGTTAAGAACGTTAGCTTCTGATGATTTGATATCGTTTTTAAACTTTGAAAATATTGGCATCAAAGCTCCCAGAGGCATGTGATTAAAAGTAAAATCAGCCCAGCTATCTCTTCTGGTCTGAGAATTTTTCCAAGATTCATCGTCTATTTCGATCGGAATCTTATTGACATAATTGGCTCTTTCTTCTTCATCGAAAAGGTTGAGAAATTCTTCCTTGTATTCAAGCATTTTATTCTTTAACTCTTCACCGAGACCTTGATCTACCAATAACCTGGTAGTTGCATCATAGTCTCTTTTACCTTTGAGTTCAATTTTGCCATTTATATCTCTGTAGTCTCCTTCATCATTTACACCATTTCTATCTCCTGCTTCGTCAACTAGTTTGTCAACGAGAGCATCGATGTATTCACTGGCTTCTTGTGATAGGTTCTGTACGATGGGCACTCGCTCAGCGTACTTCTCAAATTCTTTATTTTTCTTAGCTCTATCTCTAATGGTAACAGGCAGGGAAGCGTTACTCTCGTCCAGGGTTTCATTGGCGGAGTTCAATCCCTTGTCTACCATTTCAAATGCATTAAAAATCTCTGCAGATACATTAAGAGCAAGAAGGGCAGTAAGTACCAGGTACATGATGTTGATCATGAGTTGCCTGGGTTCCTTAGGTATTGACATCTTGTTTGTTTTAAATTATTAAAAAATGTATCTCAGAATTTTAGCTCTTGATTGTAAATGCAGACAATACGTTTCCGTATACTCCATTCAGAGAAGAAAGATTCTGATTTAAAGTCGCCATCTGCTCTTTATACAATTTAGTATCTTCAACTGTTTCATTAAGCGTAGCCATAGCATCAGTCATTCTGCTATAGAAATTGTGCATAGTCTTTAATTGCTCAGATGTTTCAGAAAAGTCAACTTCCTGAAGTGCTCTTAGCGATCCGAGGCTCTTAGACATATCTTGTAGTTCATCCAGCATTCCACCAAGCTTATTCTCAACGATGTCAGCATCGAGAGGTCTTAATGAAGCACTGCTACCCATTTCTCCTGCTGTTAGTGGAGATAAATTGGCATTGTAATTATCCAGTCCAGGATAAAGCTTTTCCCAGTAGTAATCTTTTTCAGGTCCGATTATTCCCAGGAATGCGAAGAGAACAGCTTCAGTAATCAACCCAGCGGTGATTGCCATTCCTCCCCATGAATAACTGTTGATCTTTCCCAGGGCTCCTAGCATTACGATAGCTGCACCAAGGCCGATCACGAGGTTCTTGAAGTATTTAAATCCTTTAGATTTCACAAAACTCATCTTAGTAAAAGTTTTAATAGATTAAAAAATTAGATTAATAAGTCAACGCACATTGTTAAAGCAATATTTTACAACAAAGGTTGAATATCGCCTATGCGTTTTTCTCATAATCTTTGATCCTACCTTAAGCCTTTAGTAAATTGAAATTCAATAGGTTGTTATTGATGAAAAAATAAGGATAAATCCTGGAAATTTATCCTTATTCTTATATGTTAAAAGTCGTTTATTGATCTACCTAGGAAAGTCAGAGCACACCTGAAACCAATATAAGATTTAGATGTATCCTGGAATTCCCAGTTCCTTGTTCCCGTGTGCATATAATAAGATATATCCTTCCACGATCCTCCTCTGATCACTTTTCTTTTATAAGATTCAGGATCATTTTCATCTGCATTATACTTGTAGTCAGGGTTTAAGTCGTGCTCATGCTGGTAGGCATTTTCATGAAATGCTGTTTCAGTCCATTCTGAAACATTACCTGCCATACAATATAAACCATAATCATTAGGGAAGTAAGCATCTGCTTTAACGGTATATAAGCCACCATCTTCAGGATAATTACCTCTTCCTGGTTTAAAGTTGGCTAATAAGCATCCTTTTGCATTCCGTACATAATATCCTCCCCAAGGGAATGGTGCCATGTCATGACCACCTCTTGCAGCATATTCCCATTCTGCTTCAGTCGGTAATCTGAATGATTCAGTATTAGGCTGGTCAGCAGATTTAAATTGATTCCAAAGTTTTGTTCTCCAATGAGTGAATGCTTTGGCTTGAGGCCAATTAATACCCACTAAAGGATAATCATCGTAAGCAGGATGCCAGAAATAATTTCTTGTCATAGGCTCATTGGCGGAGTAAGAGAAATCTCTGATCCAGCAAAGTGTGTCAGGGTAGATATTCTCTTCATGCTCATTTATAAGTGATGTTCTAGTTACATCTTTATTATTTGCTGCTCTGTTCCAGTCTATCCACTGATACTTATAGTTAAATTGGCGGATATCGAACTCTTTCATTCCATCAAAGGCCATATCACCCTGGTAATACATATCCTCAAGAATTTCATCTTGCCAATCAATAGGAAGCTCCCAGTCTAGGATTTCATTACCGTAATCATCTTCATAGAAATCACCAAGAATGGTATGGGCTATAGAATCTCTTACCCAATTCACAAATTGGCGGTATTCATTATTGGTGATTTCAGTATCATCCATGTAGAAACCTTGAATAGAAATGGCCTTAGGCCTTTGCACGTAAGTGCTGAATACGTCCTGATCACTCTGACCTATATGGAGGGTTCCTGAAGGGATGTAAACCATTCCATAAGGATTGATTCCATTCCATGAGGGTCTGTCCATAACTCCTACAAGCTCTCCGGTTTCACTCGAAGAGCCACACGAAGATAAGATCAACGCTATCAGACCGATTAATAAAAATCCAGATTTTTTCATTGTTGTTAACGCGATTTAACCATTTTATTTAAATGCCTCAGGCTAAAAATGCACAAAGTAAGCTTTGTAAATCGATAACGGCAAGATAGTTTCACTCATGCAACTTATCGGTTCCTTCTCATTCTTTAGCAACTAAGTAACGCCACCTGACATAAGCATATTATGTACTGGGAGCAAAAATGAATAATAATTTTCACTTTGTGTAAAAATGTCTTGATTTTGTCTTATAGGTGTCTAGGATTATAAATGATTTTAGGCGGCATACCTGTTCTGATCAATTTATTCAGATTGTATATCAACCTAATTTCATGTGTACCCTCGTTGACACGCTTGATGGAAGATAAGCCGGCATCGTAACTATAAGCTACAGAATACTTCGGACTTAATTTTGTTCCCATCATAAAAATCAAAGCATCAATTGAGTTAGAATTATATCCACGTAATCCTATACTACCAAAAATGTTGCCATTATATCTACCCATGACAGAAAAATCTGTCTGGTATTCTACAAAATCTGTTTTAACAAGGACATTTGGGATCAATACCAAATTATTATTCCATCGATATCTATATTCTCCATATAGGGTAGAATGTGATGAAACTGAAAAGTTGGACTGACCAGCACTCAACGAAGGTGCAGGTACATTGGCAATTGAAATCCCTGCATCAAAATCTAAACCGGCATAGTAAAAGCCCAAAGTCCATGTAGGAGAAATTCCATTGTACTCCTGATCTGTCAGAGCAGGATCATTGTGATTGAATGTATTATCAATGTAATCACCGTCAGGAGTAATTAATCGCGTCCCATTAATGGATTTCTGAATAAGCCCTGCAGATAGTCCAAATGAAAATATACCCAACTCATTTTTGATGACATAGTTATAGGACCCTGAAAGATGGATATTGCGTAAGGCACCGCTCGTTTCATTGTGAAGTGACATCCCAATAGATCCATTCCATATATAGAAAGGTAAATGTGCATTGATGTATTGACTCTGAGGATTGTCTTCAATGCCATTCCATTGAGATCTGACTACAGCATTGATATGAAGCGATCTTTCCAGACCCCCATACGCTGGATTGAATTGATACTTATCCAGCATATATTGACTATACTGAAACCCTTGCTGAGCATACATCCCTAAGGATGAAATGAATAATATGAGGGTTGCAATGAGTCGCATGAATGAAGCCTGTATAAGTTTTAACGATGATTTCTAATTCATCATTCTTAAATCTAAAAAATAATTAGGGGATTTTGTTCAATGGAGCGAAAAATCAATTGATATTAATTACTAAGTTGTCGTATCCGACATTGACATAATGAGGTAATTCCTTCTGGACTTCTTCCGTCAGACCCAGATAATGACTGATATGGGTGAGAAAAGATTGTCTGGGCCTTAAAATATCAATAACTTTTAAGGCTTGATTTAAATTGAAGTGAGAATAATGGGATTCTTTCCGTAAAGCATTGATGATCAGGGTGTCAACGCCTTCAAGGACTTTCATGCTTTCTTTTGGAATCTCAGATGCATCGGTAATGTATGCCAGATTTCCGATCCTAAAACACATCACTTCCAATTGTCCATGTATTACCTTGAATGGAACAATCTCTATATGCTTAACCTTAAATGGCGATAAAGGTGTAAGGTTTTGCATAGTGATCTTTGGTGCACCAGGGTAGGGGTTTTGCTCGAAAGCATATGGGAACCTTTTCTGTAATTCTTTAAAAACTTTTCCTGTTGCGTAATAATGTATCCCTTCCCTCTGTCTAAAATAAAAAGGTCGTATATCATCCAGTCCTATAACATGGTCGTTGTGCTCATGTGTAATCAAGACTGCATCAAGTCTGTCAACCGGATTGCTCAATAACTGTTGCCTGAAGTCAGGGCCAACATCGATTACAATAGTTACTCCTTCAGATTGTACCATTGCTGAGGTGCGAAGTCTTGCATCCCTGGGATCATCTGACTTGCATACCTGACAGGAACATCCTATTACAGGAACTCCCTGTGAGGTGCCGGTACCTAGG
>JABDLO010000119.1 GCA_013002995.1 Saprospiraceae bacterium
ATCCCCAGCCATCCATTTTTCCTAAATAATTCAATTGTGTTTTCAATATCATCGAGAAGATATCGGTATTCAGCTCTTAAATAAATGATTCCTTTTTTGGCTCCTACTGTATAAGCACATATGATCATCCCTTCGAGAATCATACCTGAATAATTATTCAGCAAGAATCGATCTTTAAAAGTACCCGGTTCTCCTTCATCTGCATTGCATATCACATATTTTGTAGAAGCCTTATTTTCTTTACACGCTTTCCATTTAAAGTGTGTAGGGAAAAAAGCTCCTCCTAAACCCTTTAGGTGTCCCATCTTTATCAAGCTTAGACGGGATTCTGCATTCAATTTTCCCAATTTCTTGATGGCTTCTCCATATTCATAATTCCTAAGGAAAATGGCATTCTCACCAGGTGGAATGTAATGAACCGTAGACTTTGGTTTGTCACAGATATCATCAATATTGGCTCCCGCTTTTAGATCACTGATGATCTTATGAATTTTTTGAGGTGTGAGGTGCGTGAAGGGTCTGAAATTGATCAGTGCCGCTGGCTCCATGTCACTTAATCCTATACAAGAGGTTTCAAATAAAGTGAATGGGCCCTCAGGACGGTATTTTCCAAATCTTGTTCCTGTGGCCGTTTCAAAGGCTTGCTTGATTTTAGAGAATCCATTAAACTTAGAAATAATACTGTTATTCAGATAAACGATATATTCTGAAGTTGGCCTTCTATGGAAGAAGTGATAAAAAGAAACAACTCCATCCAATTCAATGGTAGAGATGTTCATTTTGTCAGCCAGCACTTTTAAATCGTTGTCTGAAATGTGATTCTTGCTAAGTTGAATTTTCCAAATCTCGTCAAGCAACTTTGAGCGATGATTGGTAGCTTGCATATTTTATGATTTAACAAATTTTATATTGGCAAGCTGTTATTATTCTCATCAAGAACATATGAGAATAGTCAATATTTGATCTAATTATTATCATAAATTCTGTGATCAAGATCACAAAGGAATTTTTTAGGTCATTGGTTGAACCTTAATATTGATCATTCCTAGAATGATATCTTCCGTAAAAAAATGTGATACGAATTAATTAAATGTTGATCAACGTTAAAAAACGTACTTCACAAAATCAAGTAAGAAAAACCATTAGAATATATCGAAATTGAAACTAAAAAGCCCCATAACTTTTAGCTATGAGGCCTTCTGTAATAGTTGCGGAGGAGGAGGGATTCGAACCCCCGGTACGCGTGAACGTACGCCGGTTTTCAAGACCGGTGCATTCAACCAGCTCTGCCACTCCTCCGTACTTGATGCTGATAAGACTTCTTCTAGTCTTATGTTTTTTTTCTTAAGCACCGGTCAGTGCATTTTTACCCGTCCGAATCCTGATAGTTATTATCAGGAGAAGGCGGTCAAACAGCTCTGCCTGTCCGTCCGAAATCAGTGAAACTGATGTAGGCGGGCCACTTCTCCGGTTTAGTGCTAACGTGAAACACTTTTGTTTCTGGAGCGGCTGCAAATTTACATTGTATTTTTTAATATAAAAGTTACATCTCAATTTTTTTTTGAGAATTCAAATCACTTCAATAATAAATAAAAAATAAAGCAGCTGTGTTTCCCTAAATATGAGTTGCTTAACAATATTTGCTTCTGAAAAAAAGATAAAACAATCTATGCATCATCGTGAGGATATTTTTTGATTGAGGCATAACACTAGACCATGAAAATCATTGTCATTCAGTTATTTCTTTCATCCCCGTCTCCACCTCCGCCCCTATTTCATTTAGGATAGCATACAACCCAATATAAATACGATTGAGATAAATGCTGTCCCGGCTACCTCGTGCAGCATTGGACTTCCGGATCTTTTTATCACGCATCACCCTTTCAGTGATTTCATTGAGTTGGTTGAAGAAAGAATCATCAGAAAAGTCAAAACATTCATGTCTAAGCGGTCGACCAAGCAACTCTATCATTTCTTTGTAGAGAGCAGTAAACATCATCACTTCCTCTTCTGTATCATCAGGCCTGATCATATTCAGGGATTGGTAAACTTCCATCAAAGCTTTATCATCCTCAAGGATATCGCCATCTACCAATTTAAAAAATGAGTCATAAAAGTCTTCTGGTATTTCCTTTACACAACCAAAATCTATAACAGCCAATTGGTTATCTGCTGTAATGATGAAATTCCCAGGATGAGGGTCCGCATGTGATATTCTCAAGGCATGCACCTGATAAGAATAAAAGTCCCATAAAGTCTGACCTATTCTATTCCTTTCTTCCTGAGACGGAGAAGTTTCCAACCACTCTTTCAGGTGGAGACCATCCATCCATTCCATGGTGATGATCTTATCTGAGGAATACTCGGGAAGGTATTGTGGGAATACGATATTGGGTATGTGCTTGCAAGCCTCAGATAGAGACATCGACCTTTTAAGCTCTAATCTATAATCTGTCTCCTGAATCAGCTTTTCCTCGACCTCTTCCATGTAATATTCCAGCTCCTCAGTCTTAATGTTAATCAACCTCGCCGCTAAAGGCTTCGCAACCTTCAGATCGTTTCTTACACTATCTGCTACTCCCGGATATTGAATCTTTACAGCAAGCTCATTCCCATCAAGCATTGCTTTATGTACCTGACCTATGGAAGCTGCTCTGACAGCCTTTGGGGTAAATGTATCGAATAATTCAGTTGGATTTTTCTTAAAATACTTTCGAAAAGTGCGTGTTATCAAAGGGTAGCTTAATGGAGGTACACTGTATTGAGCAGTCTGAAATTTATCAGCATAAGCCTTAGGAAGTAAACCGGTATCCATACTCAACATTTGAGCAGCTTTCAATACGCTACCCTTCAATTTGCTGAGGGAGTTCATGATATCCTCGGCATTGGCTTCATCCAATTTATCTTTGGA
>JABDLO010000193.1 GCA_013002995.1 Saprospiraceae bacterium
TGGCTCAGCACCGAGAATGGCATATTTGACCGCAAGGTCTTCTACATTAATACCTCTTTTATGACATTCATCTGCCAGCGTCTGTGCATAAGAAGGTGTACAGCAGATGACTTCCGGACCAAAATCCTGAAGAATCATCAACTGTCTATCGGTCATCCCACCAGATACGGGAATTACTGCCATACCCAGCTTGGTTGCTCCTCCATGAATGCCCAGTCCACCAGTAAATAACCCATATCCATAGGCATTGTGTAGCTTCATCCCTGGCCGGGCTCCGGCACATACAAGCGATCGGGCAACCACTTCATCAAAAGTCTTTAAATCATTCCTGTTGTAAGCTACTACTGTAGGTTTACCCGTGGTCCCACTGGAAGCGTGAATTCTTATCACTTCATCCATTGGCACTGCCAGTAAATCAAATGGGTAGTGGTCCCTTAAATCGTTTTTATAAGTAAATGGAAGCTTATGAATATCTTCAATGGATTTAATATCATTGGGATTTACCCTGTGTTTATCCATCAGGATCCGATAAAAAGGGACTTTTTTATAAAGCCTTGTAACAAGATTGGATAATCTTTCAGATTGAATTTTTCTGAGTTCAGAGAGTGAAAGTGTTTCAATGTCCTGGTAGTATCTCATATGTTATTTATGTTTCCTTTGTTTATGTTGATTATTCTAAAGTCTCGGTAAACCTTTAAAATTGATATCATCATTTTTGTACGAGTGAATATTATTTATTTCAATCATGTCGATTTCAACAACATGTGTTAACTTCATCGCACTTATAACAACAACATACAAATTTAGAGTTATGAAGCTTAGAAGCATAGTAATTTTCTTGATTCTGATTATCATAGGAGGTGATATATATTCCCAAGACAAGCCATTCACCAGTATGGATGTATTTGATCTGGAATGGGTGACCGATCCTCAGATATCTCCCGATGGCAATCATATCGTCTATGTGCGCAATGCAATGGATATTATGAATGATGGAAAAAAGAGAAGAATCTGGATAGTCAATACCAATAATGGAGAACACCAGAAACTTTCAAGTGATGATGTGAATGAAGGAAGTCCGAGATGGTCTCCTGATGGCAAGAGAATTGCTTATGTCGCAGGGACAGATGAGGGAGCAGAAGTTTTTATGTATTGGGTGGATACACGTACCAATGCCAGGATTTCGCAATTGAAATCTTCTCCCGGGAGTTTAACCTGGTCACCTGATGGTAAGCACCTTGCGATGACCATGTTTGTTAAAGGAAAAGAGTTGTCCTTAGTAAGGCCTCCAAGTAAACCGGAAGGCGCCAAATGGGCCCCCGCTCCGAGAGTTACTTCCAGATTGAAACATGAAGCTGATGGATCAGGATATATGCAACCAGGACATAGACACATATTTGTGATGCCTGCCCATGGTGGTACGCCTGAGCAGATTACGGACGGAGATTACAACCATGGAGGTATTGCCTGGTCAAATGATGGGAATGAAATATATTTTTCAAGTAACCGGGTTGAGGATTGGGAGCACAACTGGAGAAATTCTGAGATCTATTCAGTAAATCTTGAAACCAAAGAAATAGCAACACTTACAGATAGAATGGGGCCAGACCGATCTATAGCAGTATCTCCCGATGGTTCAATGATTGCCTACCTTGGATATGATGACAGGGTGCAGACCTATCAGAACACCTTACTTTATACCATGAATGCTGATGGATCTGATAAAAAGCAAATCCCGGTTGATCTGGATCAGGGCATTTCCAATATTTCCTGGGCTTCGGATGGTTCCGGTATATATTTCACTTATGATCAGCATGGTAATACCAAGGTAGGAATGACAAATCTCGATGGAGATTTTAAGAATATTGCTAATGATGTCGGAGGTGTCAGCATCGGACGACCCTATGGAGGAGGTTCATATAGTGTCTCGAAGGGAGGAGATGTCGCATTTACATATACCACTCCTTATCATCCTTCAGAAGTAGGGTTGGTGAGACTGGGTGATTCAACTGCTACAAAGGTAGTGGACCTGAATGAAGATTTGCTTGGTAAAAGAAACCTGGGTAAGGTTGAAGAGATTTGGTATAAATCTTCTTTTGATGGTCGAGACATCCAGGGATGGATTGTGTACCCACCAGATTATGATGCATCCAGAAAATATCCTTTGATCGTAGAGAATCACGGTGGGCCTATTGCTAATTATGGGGATCGCTTTTCTCCGGAAATGCAATTGTATGCCACTGCGGGGTATGTAGTCATGTACCCCAATCCAAGAGGAAGTACGAGTTATGGGGAAGAATTTGCCAATTTATTGTATCACAATTATCCGGGTCAGGATTATAATGATGTAATGGATGGTGTCGATGAAATGGTTAAGAAAGGAATTGTATCAGAGGATAGTCTTTTTGTGACCGGTGGAAGTGCAGGTGGTATCATGACGGCATGGATCATCGGAAAAAATGATCGCTTCAGAGCAGCAGCTGTTGTAAAACCTGTAATGAATTGGATCAGTAAGACCCTGGTAGCAGATAACTACTTCGGTTATGCCAATAGTCGTTTCCCCGATCAACCATGGGAGAACTTTGAAGGATATTGGGGCTTTTCACCCATATCACTCGTGGCAAATGTAAAAACACCCACTCTTGTGATGGTAGGGATGAAGGACTTGCGGACTCCTCCTTCAGAGGCCAAGCAATTGTATCACGCTTTGAAGATCAGAAAAGTGGAAACGGCCCTGGTAGAAATACCCGAAGCATATCACTTTATCTCGAATAAACCCAGCCAGTTGATCACTAAGATTGAACACATTGTGGCTTGGTTTGATCGGTATAGGTAGTTTTAATATCATGATTTTACCACTAAGATCACTCAGGGTACACTAAGGGCACTAAATAAGGATCCCTGATAATTAAAAGTAAAACTCTTAGTGCCCTTGAGTGATTTTCTTAATGCCCTTAGTGGAAGAATAAATGGTTTGATCGGTATCGGAAGTAAATCGTTGCAAGAGGCCAACCTTCACTTTTTTCCGGTTGGCAGGCCTTCCTTCACTGCGTTTCGGCAGGTGAAAAAGAATACCTTGATTTAATTATAATACTTAATGGAAGTTGACCTTATTGGTTTACCGAATCAATGCTTAGCTAGGAATATCCACCGAATTACCAATAAGATGAACCACTTCCGTATTATCCAATAATATTTTACAGATCTCGATTTCTCTCAATGTATTTAAAAAGGAAGACCACAGTTGTCATGTGAGTATTTATATAAAGACAGAATTATTTTTAAAAAGAAATGAAAGGAAATTGAACCTGCTGCGTAATAGGGGGTGAAGACTGAAATTTATTTATTTATCCAGTAATTAAAGAGAAATGAAAAAGACAAAATTTAATTTGAAAATGGCCGCGGCAATAATTGCTGGTTTGGCTTTCACAATTACAAGTTGTGGAGATGACCTAGTGGTTCCCGATGATGTTTCGGACGAATATGCGGCATTGGATGTCAGAGGTAATGGTCCCGATGATTCCATAAATGAAGGAGATCAGAATCAAAATTTAGATTTGTGTGAATGCCTGAATGATAAATTCCAAATGGAGGCATTAAGCCCTGATGAAGAAGCAGCCTTATTATTTATGAGGGAAGAAGAGAAACTGGCCAGAGATGTGTATACTTTCCTTTATGAAAAATGGGATCATAAAATATTTAAAAATATTGCAAGATCTGAGTCTAGACATATGGCAGCAGTTGGTTGCCTAATCGATAGATACGAGTTGATTGACCCGGTAGGTGAAGATGTGATGGGTGTATTTGTGAATAGTGACCTTGAGGCTCTGTACCTTTTATTAACTGAAAATGGAGAAGTCTCATTAGAAGACGCATTCACAGTAGGTGCAACCATTGAAGACCTTGATATTGATGATTTAATGACTCATCTGGAAGATGGAGAAATCAATAACGAAGACTTACGGGCTGTATTTTCTGGATTGTTAAAAGGATCCAGAAATCACTTGCGGGCATTTATAAGAAACCTTAAAGCCTTATCATTAGAATACCATCCTGAATACATTACTGAAGATTATTTTAATGAGATCATCAATTCTGATAGAGAAAAAGGAGGAACTCTCTGTGAAGGAATGAATGATTGTGAAAAGCAGGGAGAAGGTAAAGGTCCTGGCAACGGATCATGTGACGGTAGTGGCAATGAAAATCAGAATGGCAATTGCAATAACAATAATTCTGGTAATTGTAACGGTACCGGCAACAACGGCAACAATGGCAACAATGGCAACAATGGCAACAATGGAGGAAGCGGCAACAATGGAGGAAACGGAGGAAATTGATATAAACTGAAAAATTTAATTTAATCGACTTTCAGGAAGCCCACCAATTCGGTGGGCTTTTTAATTGATGATTAAACAAATGTATCTTCCATTGTTCACCAAAGTAATGAGTAGGTGGACCGCTCCCAGTTTGTAAGACAGACTCTGTTGACATAAAAATTCCCCTTTGTTTCGGTCGAGAGCCCCACCTTCACTTTGTTTTGGTAGAAAATCAAGAAACTTTTGGTTTGTTAATAACTCACAAGAGTTGGGGGACACCTTACCTTAACTTCACTTATAAAAACTAATCAAGCAAAGGTCTCCTGCTTTGCCTTCCATAACAAAGTGAAGGAATGACCTCTTTCGAGTTTTGCTGTCCAACACATTGTTATTTTTGACCTCTCCCTATTTATAGATGATAAAAGTCACTCATTTAATTCAACAGTTAAACGATTAACCATTAAACATTTTAATACTTTTGCAGGCCTAATCAAATGATCAACAAATGCACTTTGAAAACCCTGCAGAATGGCTGAATCAAAAGAAATCAGCCTCTACCTTAAATTACTACATCGGAGAACTATTATTCAATAAAGGAGTAGAGTTGATGCTTTTCCGTAATACATTGAATGAAGTCAGTATTTCTGATATATTGAGCCTACATGACTACGCTGAAAGAGTGGTCGGTAAGCCCATCGAAATTGAAACAAGTACTGCCATCGCAGGAGCTTTATTGAAAATGAATCTCATTCCTTCCAAAGTTGATATCGGAAAGTTGAACAGTGAATGGACTGCCAGGAAGAATGATTATGAATCATTGGAAGCTTTTCTAAATCACGAATTGGAAGATTTCAAGATGAATGGGAATCAATTCAATTATAAGCCAACAGATGTAGTTTTGTATGGTTTTGGTCGTATAGGAAGATTGTGTGCACGTGCAATTATTGAGATGACCGGGTTGGGGGCACAATTAAGGTTGAGAGCTATTGTTACCAGAAGTAATGATGCAACTCAGATTAAGAAACGTGCTGATTTATTGAGATTAGATTCAGTACATGGTCCTTTTAAGGGAGTGATTGAAGTGGATGCCGACAACAGTCAGCTCATCATTAATGGAGAGAAAGTACATATGATAGCAAGCAATGATCCGGGTTCCATTGACTATACCAAGTATGGCATTAAGGATGCACTTGTTATTGATAATACAGGAGTGTGGCGGACTCAGGATACCCTGGTAAAACATACACAATCTGTGGGTGTCAAGAAAGCACTGCTTACTGCCCCTGGTAAAGAAATGCCCAACATTGTTTATGGTGTAAATCATAGGGAATATGAACCCACATTGACGAATACATGGTCGGCAGCATCCTGTACAACTAATGCTATCGGCCCGGTACTAAAAGTCATAGAAGATAAACTGGGAATAGAAAAAGGGCATATTGAAACCATCCATGCCTATACCAACGATCAAAACTTACTCGATAATTTCCACAAAAAGGATAGAAGAGGAAGATCAGCAGCAATCAATATGGTGATTACTGAGACTGGTGCTGCTAAAGCTGTATCTAAGGTTATTCCCGAGCTTGGAGGAAAATTGACAGGATCTGCAGTCAGGGTACCAACCCCAAACGGTTCCCTTGCCGTCATGAGTCTGACGTTAAAGAATGAAACATCTGTTCAAGAAATTCAAGACCTTGTCAAAGATGCTGCTCTTCAAGGAGATCTGCGTAATCAGATCAATTATTCCATCGAGAATGAACTGGTATCAACGGACATCATCGGTAATTCCTGTTGCAGTGTATTCGATAGTCCTGCAACCAAGATTTCTGCCGATGGCAAGAATGCTGTTTTATACGTATGGTATGATAATGAATATGGATACACCCAGCAGGTTATCCGACTTGCCAAGTATATTATGGAGACTCAGAGGAAGATTTATGATTAATTCATGATAATGAATATACTTCTCTTGCTTGCTTAGAAAGCAATGAAAAAGGAAAGAGGCTGTCTCATAAGTAAAACACTCATATTACCTCAAAATTTAATTTCTCGCAAAGACGCGAAGACCGCTAAGATTTTATTTTACTCTGCGAACTTAGAGTCTTTGCGAGATATAATTTCGTCTGAAGTTTCTACGATTAACTTTTGAGACATCCCCATTTTTTATTTAATCATTGAGCGATCCGGATTAAAATGGAACAACTGCAACGGTTGTTAAATTTAGTTCTAGGTCATTGGTTAATTGTATTCCAAGCAGGTCTATGTCACCTATTGGATTAACCTGAAGCATTCCTTTGGCTTCTATTGTTCCATCACTCATTTTGTCGTATGAAATGATTTGAATTTCATACTCATCATCATCCAGGTAATGTATTTCAAAACTGCCGTCTGATTTCACCTTGCTGCTTGTGACTGCATTTTTAAATTGTACATCTGTATTGCTGCTTAATGTAGTTTCCTCTTGCACGTTAAAGGATCCTTTTTTATACACATAAACGATTGCTTCATCACCTGATACACCAAGGATATCCTGGATTTTTCCTTCGATTTTGAAGTGATTATTATCAACTACCCTAAGAGAAGACTGGACATCTGCTGTAAAAGTGTATTGATCATCCTCATTATTTCCTTCCTGGTATCTGATGGCTTTTCTCAGATCAATATCAACGACCCATTCTGAGGAAGCATTTTCTTCAACTTCATTATTGAGACTTTCCAGACTTAACATAAAACTACCGGATGCTTGAGTTTCAAGTGGGTGTTTGACCTGGTTATTATCGAGCACATAGCATCCGGGTTGATTTCCTTCCACATCTGTATTTTCATCTACAATCAGCTCCAAAGAAGTGTATGTTCCAATCTCGATGCTGTCATTTAATAATTGGAAAGCGTTTCCATTCTGTAGTGCCATTACATCAAGTGTAACTTTGTTTTCTAGCATTATTGTTTCTTCCCCGACTCTAACTCCAGTAAATGTCATAAAAGCACCGGAGACGTGAGTGTCATCAATGGGTGCATCAGTAATTTTGATGGATAAATTTCCCTGTTTGATGGGATTCTCTTTATCATCCATTTCTTCTTCCATCTGATCTTCATTCGATCCATCAGAACACGAATAAATAAATGGGATCATAAGAAGTAAAACAATAACTGTTGAATTGATTAATGATTTCATGATAATATATTTTTGCTTTGGTTCGGGCTTTAGAACGCCACTTTAAGCCACACATTATTCAGAGATCAGGTATTTAAATGAAAATGGATGTTTACACGGATAGGAGGGTGGGGGTTTCCACTTACGTATTCCACCAGAAAGGAATTAAACACTATATATGGGTGAAGAGGGAAGCTCGATTAACCTAAAGAATAATAGCCTAGTCCTTCAGGGTTGACCTGAACAAGTGATCTGTAGACTCTAGCATTTTATTCTTTAGATGTTGAGGAAGACCTGGATTGTTTTCCAAAAATTTCCCTACTTCTAATAAGGATAAATAAAACAATTTGGCTTTGGTGATATTGGTAAAAATTGAGGCCACAATTCCAATTAATAAATTCTGTGTGATTATTTTACATGAACTTAAAATACTCAGTCTTTGAGAATATTGGGAAAAAGAGGACGCTTACAAGTCCTCCTTTTTAATTTACATCATAGAATTTTTATTCCCTGACAAGAGGACACGTATTAATTCCTATCACTTTGTATAGAGGACAAAAGCTGATCACGCTGGTCAAGAGGAATACAATGGCAACAATGGATAATATGGTGGCCAACATTCCGGTGATAATTCCTTGTTGAAATAAAAATCCTATGACAACAGCTATGATCACTCTTATAATTCTATCAATGGTTCCCATGTTTTTTTTCATGACTACTTTGTTTTTATTGAATAATATTCCAAATGTAAATACCATTTTTCTCTCTTACCTGTGACAAAAGTCACCACTATGGGAAAAATATTCGACGCATATTGAATTGTAACTTTTTTATTCATACACGCAGCGTTTCTTATTGAATCGGTGTACTTTATTATTTGATATTTAATCATGTCGGCCATCGAAGAATTGGACATAGGAGCTCTTATCGAAAAATGTGTTTCAGGACAACGGGACGCCCAGAAACAATTGTATATGCGATATTATACCTATGGGATGGGTATATGCATGAGGTATGTCAATCATGAAGATGAGGCTATTTCGTGCTTTAATGATGGGATGATGAGGGTTTTTAACAACCTTCATAAATTTGATCAAACCAAAGACTTTAAACCCTGGTTAAAAACCATCTTAATCCATACCAATCTGAACTACCTTCGTTCCATGAAAAATAAACCACAAAGTGTGGAGTTGTCAATCGGCATTAATTCTAATGGGAAGGAAGAAATAATTTCAGGATTGCATTATCAGGACTTATTAAAAGTAGTACAGAAATTATCTACCAATTATCGTACTGTATTTAATCTATATGTAATAGATGGATATAATCATGAAGAGATAGCTCAAAAATTAAATATCAGTGCAAGTACATCAAGGTCTAACCTTGCCAGGGCAAAAGCAAGATTAAGACAATTATTAAATCAGTCTGTGACCGTAAACCATGGATAGAAAATTTACAGATAAAGAAATAGAAAAGTTATTCCAGGCAGGACTGAATAGCCCAGAGATTGCATATAGAGAAGATGCATGGGCATCAATGGAATTGTTATTGGATAAGAAGAAGCGGAAAAAGAGGAGGATATTCTTTTGGTTATTTTTTGGAGTAATGTTGATGTCAACAATGATAATTGGTGGGCATTTCCTAATTGATAAAAATGAATCTGCAGAAGAAAAATTCACAGGGGATATCGTTGAAATGGATAATACTCCTGTGCAACCTTCAGAACAGCTGCCTGATTCAAATACACAAAAGGAAGATCTAGAAGAAGTTTTATCTAGTACCGGAAATGACATAATTGAAATTTATGATGTTTCAATGTCGAATCTAGAGGGTCAGATTGAAAAAAGGACAAGCAATAGCAATATATTAAATGAGGGCAAGGATGAATCTGAAATAAAAGATGGAAAAAATAAAGTAGTTAAATTAGGAGAATCGAGTAAAGTCCTAAAGTCAGATATTGAAAAAAAGGTTACATCAGCGGTCGATGATCGAAAAATAACAATAAGTGCTCTTCAAAAAAGTAATAGGGATTTTGAAAAATTGGAATTTGATCATCTTCTTAATATTGACTCACCAGATAAATCGATTATTGAAAAAGAAAATGAGTCATTAGTATGGATGTTTTCATTTTATGGAGGTCCTGAATGGTCATCCACTCCTTCTTCGACTTATGGGAATATGGATTGGAGTCTGGACATGTATATATCTAGAATGGTAGGGAACAAAATAGGATTTTATACCGGAGTAGGATATATCTCCGATTCATATGTGGCGGGTAAATATGATTACAAACCTGAACGTGGCTTCTGGACCAGAAGCATTGCACCAGATAGGACCATCGCAAGATGCCGGATCCTTGATTTTCCTTTAGGTATTCAATATCACTTAGAAGGTCAAGAGCAGTCCGGGATTGTTTTATCTGCAGGTGTTACTTCACAGTATATGGCAAGGGAGGTCTATTATTATAAATATGAAAATGAAGAGCCTGATTTTATAAAAAACTGGATGGGTAATGGAGAAAATTTTCATTGGTTTAGCGGGGCTCAATTCTCAGTTGAATATCGAGTCAATGTAGGGAAAGGGATGACCATCGGATTTAATCCATATTATAATCTTCCTTTGAAAGGAATTGGTCACGGGAACATTAAAATTTCCAACATTGGATTTAGAACTGGAGTTAATTTCTAAATGAGTTTCTTCTCACGCAGCACTTTCTACATTTAATGTTTAATATTATTAAAAGCACAAAAGAATGAGGTGCCGCTCTAGAGTAATCGTTTTGTAAATGGGGGTTGTGAAGTGTGCAATAGCATCGTTATAGTACCTCAATAGAGTATTCAAGTTGAATGACTCTGTCGTTGTTTTCCAATTTTTTAATGATGCGCGTTACCACTTCTCTTGAAGTTCCTACTTCGCTGGCGATGGTCCTATGAGAAATTTTAATAGGATTTTTGCCAGTGAGTAGGACTTTGTTTTTTAAATATGAATGGATTCTACCGTCCAGATTTTCATTGACCAATTGATCAATAGTTTCCAATAAATCAAGATACCTTTGATGGTATTGTTTATAAAACAAGTCGTTGAATTCTGAATATTCCTTCACCCACTTAATTACTTTCTGGGAAGGGAGTAGCAAGATAATGGTGTCCTTTTCAGCAGTTGCAATTATTCTGCTTTTTTCGTTATTCAATGCAGCAGAAAATGACATAATGCAACTTTCACCTGGCTTGATATAATAAACCAGCAGATCTTTTTCCGCTGAAGAAGTGATCACTTTCAAAAGGCCTTGCATCACAATAGGAATACTTCTGATGTATTGGCCTTCTACTACAATGGTTTGTCCTTTCTCCACCATTATTTCCTTGCCATCATCATTTATTTTGTTTTCCAATTCAGGTCTCAAATTTGGGATGACCTTCTTTATACCATTTTGCTTACTCATACAAGTTCA
Source organism: Saprospiraceae bacterium (assembly GCA_013002995.1). GTDB lineage: Bacteria > Bacteroidota > Bacteroidia > Chitinophagales > Saprospiraceae > JABDLO01. The sequence goes on from JABDLO010000193.1 coordinate 10,922, forward strand.
TTATTAAAAGTAATACTTTGTTTTTCTTCAGCCTTTCAGAGAAACCCTGAAAAGTAAATCTGCAGATTGTAAAATTTTGTTTTTAAGATGATCAGGAAGGTTGGGGTTTTCATTTATAAATTTCCTGACTTCTGATACTGCTTCAGATGAACTATGCCCACCCAGGGTGTTGTCCAACCATCCTTTAGGGAAAAAAATGTCACCCGTCTGTTGAATTTCTTCGATCATTTCAAGGCTTGGGTAAATATATTTCAATGAATGATCTACTCTCATTGGATGATGAAGAAAGGATAATGCCTGGTTGACCCATGGCTCAATAGATCGATTATCTGGATCTTTTAGGCTTTCATAAAAAGCATCCCGATCAGATGGATTGGGTGACAAAGCAGGTTGAATAAACTTCATCCTATCCTTACTGTCTGGGTTGTTTAACCTTTTAATTTGGGTGTTCATGATGGTCTCTGATTCGTCCGGTAGTCTTAATGCCAGCTCATAAGCCATTCCTTCATAATCACGATCGGACAAGGGTAAATCAAAAGCTTTTAATTCTTTATTCCAGATCAATTTAAGATTGTCTACTCCTCCTGTTGATAAAACGATCGATTGATATAGATTAAATAATGTTCGTTTTAATGAAATATCTGCTTCATTCATTACACGACTAAATATTTCATCCTCAAGCTCAGGGGATATATTCACTCTTTCATCCTGGGTGTAATAGTGCCAGTAGAGTGATTGCAATATCCCTGATATATAAGATAAAATCAATGGATTCTTCTCCTTTACCACATGGTCCTTTAATGCCAGCATCATCTCATCTGTTGATAGATTATTATTGAGAAATGATTCCCACAGCATCAGCCAGTATGAGGCTCTTTCAACGGGATCTTCCAGGCCTCCCATAGAGGATAGCATGAACTGTTTCTGATCATTGTTCAATTGATGATAACCGTACATCAATCCATCAGGATTTGGGATGGCTTTATTCACATCATGATCAATAATGACACCCTTACTGAGATCTCCTGTATTGCTTGGAAAGGTCAAATCAACACCTTGCCCAATGATCCTGTATGTAATATTCTGTGGCCATACTCGATTGTTCTCTCCATTCTCAAGAGTTGTTGTGATGCGGTTTTCAATCAGACTGGAGGTTAAGACTGGCATCTGTCCTCTCTTCACCCAATCGTTATTCCACTGATTAAGATCCTGTTCTGTAAGTCCAGCCATTATTTCGATGAGGTTGTCCCAGGTAGCATTTCCAAGTGAATATTTATTCAAGTAGTCTTTTATACCTGACCTGAACTGATCTTCACCCAGGTATGTTTCAAGGTTCCTCATCACAATGGGTGCTTTTTGATAAATAATGGCTCCGTAGACACTTCCTGCATCCTCAAGATTGGGTAAAGGTTGCTGGATGGGATGACTGCCATCCGTCCGATCTACGCCATATGCTCTGGGATAGTGGGCAAGCAGAAAACGAAGGTCGTGATTGACTTCAGGGAAGTTTGGGTTGACCATTTTAGCAGCCATAAAATTGGCAAATACCTCCTTCAACCACACATCATCAAACCACTTCATCGTCACCAGATCCCCAAACCACATATGAGCGGTCTCATGGGCAATTAAGCTGGCTCTTCTTAGTTTCTGATTGACCGATGCAGAATCATCAAGCATTAAAGACCGCTCTCGGTAGAAGATGGCACCCGGATGTTCCATACCTCCATATTGGAATGTTGGAATCAGTGCAAAATCAAACTTCTGAAATGGGTAAAGGATGCCAGTATATTCTTCCAGCCATTCCAGAGAAGATTGATGAAGTTGGAATATTTCGGGTGCGTTTCTTGCTACTTTTATACTATCTGTTTCACGGTAGTACATGGTCATGCCGGTTGCTTCATCGGCCCATTTTTTAAATTTTCCGGCAGCAAATGCAAAAAGATAAGTGCTGATGGGTTTTGTTTCTTTATAATTAATTATTCTTTTGCCGGATTCAATTTTGTCAGTATCTACCGGTCCATTTGCAACAGCTTCCCATTCCTCAGGAATGATCAATTCAAGCGTATAAGTGGCTTTCATATCAGGCTGGTCGAAAACAGGAAAGACCGTCCTGGCTCTGGCAGGTACGAGCAATGTATAGAGATATTCTTCATTGCGATTAAGGGAAAGGTCTCCGGCAATGAAGTCAATGCTTACTGTATTTTCTCCCTCCACCAACTTATCAGATGGGATGACGATGTGTTCATTCTCAATGGTTGCAGCAATTACCTGATCATTAACCGATGTTTCTATGAGGTGATCCTGTTCTTCTTTAAAATCGAGTTGGACATCTCCATTTCCTGAAAAGGAGAAGCTGATTTCAATAAGGGCATTAATGGAAGAGGCTTTGTCTTCAGGGATGGTGAAACGGAGGCTGTAATGGATGTCGGATATCCTGGATTTTCGATCTTCTGCCATTTGTTGATCGACTCCAGGGATGGTAGTAGTTTCTTTTTGGCATGAAATAATACCCACCAATACCAATGTCACTAATAGAAGCTTATACCTGTTCATTGTTTAAAGATAATCGAGTATTAGTTTATGCATCCGGAAATCCAACTCTTTTGATGAGATCATTATATCTTGAATCGTTCCTCAATGGCTCAAAGTTTGGTTCAACTATTAGCCATATCAGGTCTACTTCTCTTTTAGAATAAGCTTTTTCTAACCAATCAAATGCAGTATCTATTTCACCTGTCTGAGCGTAATAATGACTGATATAAACATTTATTTCCGGTTCCCCTGAAGCCGCCCTTTCCAGAACTTCATCCATGTAATTATTCGCCAGGTTTACTTCTCCTTTCTTGTAGTGGGCTATGGCCAATCTTATCAGCATGGAAGGATGCCTTACATCAGATAAGGATAGTCCCTTTTGCAGAATATCGATGGCCCTGTCAAATTTACCCATGTGAATACACAGGTTGCCAAACTGGTCATAATATGCTTCTAGTTGAGGGTGTTTTAATAATCCTTCTTCCATTAATTGGATCACCCGTTCATACTGATTCTTGAAATAATATTGATAGGCTATTAACCAATGTTCGCCTACCTCCTCTTGTGGAATGACTTTGGTCATTTCATCGAGGTCAACCATCATTTGATCAAATCGACCCAGGTGGAATTCAAATAAAACATGCACAATACGTGGATCTTTTTTTCTTAGGACCTGATTTACGGAATCCATGAACCTAAAATCCCAATCATAATAATACTTAGTTCTTGCCAGGTCCTTGAGGGCTTGTAAATTGTTAGGATCAATCTCCAGGGATTTTAAATAGTATGGCTGAGCCAATCTTTTAGCTTCTTGTCCACTCAACTCCCCATGCCAGATCCCTTCTGATGTGTATGTATTTCCTAAAGCGACATAGGCGTCCACAAATAAGGAGTCTATTTCAATGGCTTGTTCGAAAAAACTTCTTGATGCACGAATATTATTTATTGCCCTGGATCTAACGAGATGTAAACCTCTTTGATATAAGTCCCATGCTTTTTCACTACTGGTAGGTGGTTTAGCAATGCTTTCTTTCTCTTTTTTTGTAATGATCACATCCAGTGAATTTGAAATCCTGGTTGCTATCTCACTTTGGACATTGAATATATCTTTATACTGTCGATCATATCTGTCTTCCCAGATGGGATTATCCTGGAAAGGATCGATCAATTGGACCATTATTCTTATCTCATCCTTATACTTTTGAGCACTTCCTTCAATAATGAAATTCACATTTAGCTTCTCAGCAATACTTTGAACGGATTCCTGTGGATTGTGAAATCTCTCAACAGAGGTTCTAGACCTTACTTTTAGTTCATCAATTTTCCCAAGATCACTGATCAAAAGATCTACAACGCCATCAGCAAAGTAGGCTCCTTCCTGATCATTACCGATTAGTTTAAATGGAAGAACTGCTATGGTCTTTTCAATATCGGGATTGATTGTTGTTTCATTTCTAGAATACTTGTTATATAGAAATTGAGCGATCACAATGAATATCAATACTCCAATGACCCAATTGCTGATTCTAAATGTTTTTGAGGCTTTAGATGGTTTTTGCTTACCAGGTTGTTTAGGATCAGTTCTCATAATCCCTTCGGGTGTCAAATCAAATGCCCAGGCAAGAATTAAAGCAATAGGAAACCCGATGATTAAAAGAATTAGAACCACTTTGGACATCCATTCCGGAGCTTCTATAATGGGAACTATAACAGAAACAATTTGAAGGATTAACCAGGAAATAATTGCATAAGTTACAGCCACCCGGTAAACATGTCGTCTTTTAAGTTCTTTTAGGAAGCTCTTCCATGCCATAAGAAAAATTGGTTTTTATCTTACTTGTTCTATAATTACAATTGCTCTTTTACCCTCATAATTCCCTTTAACACTTAATCTTTATGGAGGTATAAGTTTCTTGATCTACCTTTGATGAAAAGGACTACTTGTGAAGTGCTATACGGTGGAATTGATAGAAGGCTGATAATATTCGGATAAAATTTATAGTTGTGTAGTAATAATATAACGGAGGGCATTAACAACGATCGAAAAATACTATGGGGAAAGGCACTTATTTAGGAATATTGTCATTAATCATAATTTCATTAGGAATCATTTCTTGTGGAGATGATGACTTAGAAGAGGGTATCAGAGTTTTGGTAATAAATGATTCGGGTGAACCACAATTTGGAGTCGAAGTATATGTCGTTCACGTTCCTATATGTGAGGTAAGTGATTCTTATTTCACAGATGAAACAGGAATTGCTTTTATAGAGAATGTACAACCCGGAAAGAATATATTTCTCGCTCGTTCTTCCGGTTTTTCAGATGTGCTTGAATTAACGATTGGAGATTCCCCTCCGGAAGAGATTACAATGATTCCAGGATCCGAAGGAGGAAGAATTACTTTCTTATTGCTTGAACCCAGGAACCCCTTTTCCAGCCCGGGAGAAGAGCTCACTTTTATCCTCGATGTTAGAGATGAGGTCTTTGTTCAGAAAGCCCTAATTGAAGTTTTCGATGAGAATGACAAAGTGATCCTCAGTGGTTTTCCTGAAGAATCAGGCAACTTTGTTTTTGATCTTGTATTTCAGGAGAAGAGATCTTATTTTCTTAGGATTAAAGCAACTAATTTATTGGGCGAGTCAAGAGAGCGGCAATTATATATTGAAAATGTTGCCCCTCCCAGACTGACCGCAAGTGTAAAAGATTCAGATGGATGGTGTGTTACACTGGAATGGAACAGATATTCACGAGATAACTTTCAGAGTTATGATATTTCTTCTAATTATTTTTCAGAGAACTATCTGGATAAAACAACCGGGTATAATGTAAATGACATCAATCAGACCAGTCTCACAATGAACAGGATTCCTCTTTACGATACCATAAGTTTTAATGTGGAAGTTCAGTTGAATAATGGAGTTACGAGTGCTCCATTAAAACCTGTATTGAAAATCCCCAATCCAATACCACACTTATTTGATTTTTATTTTCAGGGGAATTCATTGGTTGACAATGGCGTTATGATTACCCAAAACCAGAAGCCAATATTATTGTACAACTTCAATGATAAATCTTCCACAATCATTGATCCATTTCAATCTAATAATGAGATAAGACCGTTAAAAAGTGTTCAACTGGATAATATCCCAGTTGTTCCGATTGCAAGTGGGCAACAAGAGCTTGCTTTTGTTTCACCCATTACAGGAAGTGTTATTGGCTACCATCAAGCAGACTATGACATCACAGATGACTTTGGGTATTTCTCTAATGGAACCTTCGCTGTCAGGGTGTATGATGACAAAGAGTACATTGGCATATACGATATCAAGACAGGTGAAGAACGCAGCATGACACCCCACCTGAATGATGTAAGAGGTGATTTGTGGATGTCCATTCCTGAAAATAACCAGATGATCGTATTTGCAACTTACGAGAATGACCAGGATGCCATCATTTATCAATTTGATGGAGCTGGAATCCTGGAAAGTGTCAAAGCTATTGATTTACCTTGGCAGGTTAACAATCAGGTTGATCTTGGAAATAGCAATCGGTACATCGTGACTAAGTTTGAGGGATATGTGCTAGATGTAGAGAATGATCTGGAATTTGTAGGGTCAATTCCACAGACTATCGGTGTAAAACATGTTGCATTTGACAAGTATTCATCTTTATATACTACAACGTCATTTGTCGATGACTCTATCAGGGTATTTGATATGGAAACTATGAGCCAGGTCGAGTCCCTTAAAGGGCCTGCTTTTATTGAGCACATTCAGATTGAGAATAGAAGACTTTATATTGGAATGAATACACAGAAGCGGGAAGGAGTGGCGATTATGGATTTATAAGAATGGTATTCTGAAAATAGAAGAATAATGTTTTAATAAATTAAATAGCAATATATTTGCATCATAATCTGGCAGCGTAGCCTGCCTGCGTGCCTTGGCAGGCAGGTTCAACTGGATACCCGCTCGTACCGAACGGTACGTTCGGGCGGGGAATATCAGGTTTTGGCTCTGAGATTAAAGAACCATAAGAAAAGTAGGAAGAAGAATAATAAATTTGAGAAATAATCTGGCAGCGTAGCCTGCCTGCGTGCCTTGGCAGGCAGGTTCAACTGGATACCCGCCCGTACCGAACGGTACGTTCGGGCGGGGAATATCAGGATTCGGCTCTGAGATTAAAAAACCATAAGAAAAGTAGGAAGAAGAATAATAAATTTTAGAAATAATTTGGCCGCGTAGTTCAACTGGATAGAATATCAGATTTCGGCTCTGAGGGTTGGGGGTTCGAATCCTCCCGCGGTCACTTAAGCATCGAAAAAGCCTGGCTCATTAGAGCCGGGCTTTTCTGTAGCCATGAGCCAAGTTTATTTGAGTTTTAGATGAAAGAATATACTAAGAACGGAGCGATAGATGACATCGCTTTGAGCGATGGCATCTATATCCATAATCAAGTATGATCAATGAAAATATTTATATAGATATCTTCAAAATCAAATTGATTTACAGCTTTAACACGTCAAGCTATCAAATGCAGCCTGAATATTTGCTAAAGACTGATTAAATGCGTTCAATTGCCCGACTTCTCTTGCACAGTCTTCCAGAGCTTCCAAGGCATCTAAATAATCATTGGCAGCTGCTTTATAAGCATTACAATTTTCTGCAGAAGGATCCTGGCCATAATCAGATGCCGCTTGGGCAAATGCAAAGATCTCGTCGTTCAATTCAGAATTGATGCTGAAAGATTCAGAACAATTCACGTTACCATCATCTGGATCATCATCTCCCCCACAAGAAATACTTACAAGACTGAAGAGAAAGACAGTAAAAAAGAAAGATATTTTTTTCATAATCGATTGCTTTTTTAAATTAAAGGAGAAATTTCGATAGATAATTAAGTCACTATCTGTTAAATGTCAAACCACATTTAAGTAATTGGTAATACTGACTTAGTAATGAGCTTTAATTTTTATTAACTGGTAGCATTTATTATGATGTACAGATGATTATTCATTATACTTTGATCTTACTTCAAAATAGTATGGATTCATAATTCTGCATATTTATATGGCTTTCTTATCCACAAAAAGCCAATCTTATTAGATCTTTGCAGACGATTATCAATTTCAAAATACAAGCCATGATCTCAAGATTAATGATGGTGTTGGTATGTATCATTTTTAGTGGAATCCAACTTTTATCCCAGGAAACGGATACAACAGCATTAGAAAAACCGTGGAGTATAAATTTAAGCCTGGGCACAGATATTTCTCAATTGTTACAGATCAATCCTAAAGTGGGTGCTGGGGAAAATAGATTCGGGATTGGATGGGTAATCAACACAAATGCTGATTATAAAAAGGAAAGGCTGGCTTGGGATACTGATTTAATTTGGAATTTTAGCATTCAAAGACTTGGGGAAGGGCTCTTGGTGGGTAGTGAAGAGTCAGTGCCATTTCAGAAAAGCATTGACGAGATTAGATTGAAATCAAAATTAGGTTATAAATTCAAGAAAGAATCCAAATTCTTTTATGCATTAGACTTTTCTTTCCTCAGTCAGATTACAAGGACGTATGACGGCAACTATCTCAAGGATATTAAAAACCCGGAAGTAGATGATCATCCGATTTCCAGGTTTCTTTCACCAGCCCAGACAACATTTAGTATAGGAATCGATTATAAACCCAATAAAAAGTTTTCCTTCTTCTTATCCCCTCTTGGTTATAAATCGATTATGGTATTGGATGATGAAATCGCTAATGATGTGGTAACCAATAACCAGGGAATCATTACCGGGAGTGTACACGGAAATCCCGTCACTTTGAGTGAAGATAAAACCACTTTGCTGGGATTCAAAAACATCAGGCATGAAATGGGAGCCTTGTTCAGAGCAATTTATCAGAATAAATTTAAGAAAGGTAAGATCAAACTTAAGTCAGGCCTTGTTATGTATTCTAATTACCTGGATACCCCTTCAAGAGTAGATTATGAGTGGACCACTGAAACCAATATTCAGATCCTGAATGGATTGAACCTTTCATTGCTGACCATTTTATTTTATGATTATGATGTCTTTGCCTATCGCAGTAATTCTAATCTGGAAGATGGAGTGAACCAAACTCCAGAACGGGATTTAATCAGTTTTACACAACAGCTGGTGATAAAATACAATGTTTCATTTTAAAAATATTGTCGTAATATCAGTTGATTAAAATGGATTCAACTCAGATTTACCTGAGCAGGATCAACAATGTAAGATCTATAGGGTTTTGTTTACATGAATATTGTACTCAAGACCAAAGTTGATGGCCATTACCTTGATGTTATGAAACGATTTGATCGTAATTTATTCGAGGCATTGCTCCCTCCGGTCGGGAAGGCAGAAATAGTTGAGTTTACCGGATCTGAGACCGGCGATAAAGTCCATCTCAGATTTATCACACCATTCAAGGCGGAGTGGATTTCTGATATTACGGAACATGGTCAGAATGATGAAGAAGCATGGTTTGTTGATGAAGGTAGTGTGTTGCCATTTGGCTTGACCTACTGGAAGCACAGGCATATAGTGAGGAAGGTAGATAACAATACTTCTGAAATCATAGATGATATTACTTATGAAGCTTCTAATTCTTTGTTTTCACTGATCATGTATCCCGGTTTATACCTATCCTTCTACCCAAGGAAACCGATTTATCGTAAGTACTTTAAGAAAGATTAATAATTTTTCATCCCTGACCGAGTTGATAAGTTTTGTCTGCTGTCTGCTGAATTTTCTGTCAGCATTCCGAACATTTATTGATGTCATACGGTAAGATCTACGAACCAAATTCTAAAAAATATATATGAATACCGTTGAAATCAAAAAAGGACTACAAGACTTAATCAATAGATTGTTTGATGCTGAAAAAGGATATCGTGAGATCATAAAAGCCACGTCCATACCTACATTAAAAGGTTGGATGAAAAGATATGCTACAGAAAGACAATCCATGAGAGAAGATCTCGTAGAAGCATATAAAAAACTAGGTGGATCACCAGAAGTAAGTACGACACTTATAGGAGACATGCACCGTGCATTTATTGATATTAAGGTAAATGGAGCATGGGATAATTTTGAGTCCATAGTCACTGAAATTGAAAGAGGAGCTTCGACGTTGATTTCAGATTATGAAGACACCCTTAAAGAAGTAAAAATGCCAGCCCATCTGGTGACATTATTAAACGATCAAAAATTACTGGTCGAAAATGAATTAAGAAACTTAATACAATTGAAAAAAGATTTAGCTTCTGTTGAAGTGTAATATGAATAGAAAGAAACCAAAACATAACATTTCATCCGCCAGGCCTGTATCACGTGTCATCAGATCATTCAGAAAAATGACGGATAGGTTGAGCATAAGAAGGAGAAGAAAAATGAAAGTTACAAAGCCATTAAAAGGCGATAGTAAAACTTTCATCTGACCCAATCTCCTTCCCTTCAAAGTTATTCCGGAAAAAATCACTTCAATAATAGAAATGAATTGTGGATGGCGATGATGGGTGAATATGTATATCGATAACGAAACGAGCGAAAGGGGAAGGTTAATGATTCAACCTTCCCCTTTCTATATATTCTCTGCTCCAAAAAGGATGAACTCCTTACTCTTTAAACTTCTACCGCACCTTCTGCTTCAACTTTCAAAAGCTTTTCAGCATAAGAAGTCTGTCCATCTTCATGACGAATGGTGAATCCACGTTTCCTAAACATGTGCAACATGACCACATTGGCATGAAGTACTGAAGCATAAACTTTTTTGATGCCACGGTCTTCAGCAATCTTCATGATCTTATCCATGAATTTATTGCCGAGTCCCTGACCTTGATATTTATCAACAACCAGGATGGCAAATTCTGCACTTTCATTGTTGGCATCTGATACCAATCTTACCACACCCGCCATGGTCTTTTTACCATCTTCCATGACCTTAGCAATTAAAGCTATTTCCCGGTCATAGTCTATCTGTGTAAATCGGGTCAGCATGTCATGATCTACTTTACCCAGGTAACCAAAGAATCTAAAGTATTCTGTCTGCTTAGAAATTCTTTCAAACAATTCTTTCTCCATCGGCTCATCTTCAGGCTTTATGGGACGAATCAAGGTTTCTGTACCATCTCTCATGGTCCATTCTTCATTCAATTCTCTTGGGTATGGAGGAATAACCAGGTGAGAATAATCTTTAAAACTTGAAGGCGATACGGTCTCATCAAGAATGATCTTGGCATCCAGTACTACACCTCCTGTATGATCCACTACAAATGGATTGATGTCAATCTCCTTGATCTGAGGAAAGTCCATCACCAGGTAGGCAAATTTATAGAGTAAGAATTGGATGGCTTCTATGTCAGCTCCTTTCATTCCTCTATAACCTTTCAACAATCTATAGATCTTGGTTTCTTCAATGATCCGTTGCGCAAGAGACATGTTCAATGGGGGAAGTCCCACATTGAGGTCTTTAAATACTTCAACAGCTACACCACCCATTCCGAAGACAATAACAGGACCGAAGATCGGATCTTTTTTAGATCCTATGATGAGCTCATATTTTTTATTGATCATCTCTTCTACCAGCACTCCTTTGATATCTGCATCCGGTCTTGCTTCTTTGGCTTTGGTCATGATCTCATTAAAAGCTTCCAAGGCCTTTTCTTCATTTTTAATGTTGAGCATTACTCCTCCGGCATCCGTCTTATGGGTAATGTCGGGGCTCGCAATTTTCATCACTACCGGAAACCCTATTTCCTTACTCAACTTCTTCACTTCTTCCTCATCACTGGCTACTCCATTTCTGGTAATGGGGATTTCATAATTGGTCAGGACCTGCTTGGCTTCATCTTCGGTGAGTACAAATCTTCCACTATTAATGATGGATGACAGTAATTCATGGGTTTCTTCTGAATTAGGAGCAAAGCTCTGTGGAATGGTTGAAGGTGTTTCATACAATGCTTCAATGTTGCGGGTGTATTTATACATCGACATAAATGTATTCACCGCATTTTCAGGAATTCTGTATACTGGAATTCCCCCATCTTCCAATACATTACAACCTTCATCTACGTCTTTTTCACCCATCCATGAGGCGAGGATTGGCTTATCAAACCGTTTTCCGAGTGTGACAATTTCTGCTGCAATTTCAGCTGGCTTGGTCATGGCCTGAGGGGTGAGCACTACGAGAACGCCATCAACATCGCTGTCAAGAAGGACCGCTTCAGTTGCTTCTTTATACTTGGTTGCGCCTGCATCTCCCAGCACATCAACAGGATTATTATGACTCCATGCGGGAGGAAGTACTTTGTTTAACTTGTCAAATGTTTCTTTAGATAATTGAGCCAGCTCTCCGCCATGCATGATCAGGTGATCTGTAGCCAGGACACCAGGTCCTCCGGCATTGGTTACGATGGCTAGCCTTTTACCTTTAGGCCTTGGTTGTAAAGCCAATGCCTGAGCGGCGTTAAATAGCTCTTCTATTGTATTGACCGGAATAATACCCGCACGTTTAAATGCTGCATCGAAGGCAGTATCATTTCCCGCAAGGGTACCCGTATGAGAAAGGGCGACCTTAGCACCAGCAGCACTTTTCCCGGCTTTCAGTACTATGATGGGTTTTGTTCTGGCAAAAGCCCTCGCCGCACTCATAAATTTTCTTGTATGAGTAAGTGATTCCATATAAATCACAATACTGCTTGTATTGGGATCATTACCGAAGTAATCTATCAAGTCATGAAACCCAACATCCACCATGGACCCTATAGATACGAAATAACTAAACCCAACATTTTTTTCAACTGACCAATCCAGGATGGCAGTACAAAGGGCACCACTCTGCGATATGAATGCAATTTTTCCGGGTAGGGCCATTTTATTGGCAAAAGAAGCATTGAGTTTAATGGAAGGCTTAATGAAACCAAGACAGTTAGGTCCAATGATACGCATGTTGTATTTTTTGGCATAACCTAAGACGGTTTCAGTCAATTGGTGTCCTTCTTCCCCTGCTTCCATGAAACCGGCAGAAATGATCACGATACCACCTACACCATATTCTCCACATTCTTTCACCAGGTCTGGTACTGTGTGTGAGGGTGTGGCTATGATGGCAAGATCTATATCGTCTCTTGTATCTTGTAATTTGGAATAACTTCTTACTCCATAGATGCTTTTGTGCTTAAAGTTGATAGGGTATACTGTACCCTTGAATCCTGACCCGATCATGTTGCTGATCAATGCGTATCCTACACTGCCTTCATTATTTGAGGCTCCGATTACTGCTACGGTCTTGGGTTCAAAGATTCTTTTTAAAGGATTCATGTTTCTTATTTTTTAATAGTTAATGGTCAGATGCTCCAATATTTTTTCATTGTGGTCAATAGCTGATCGATTCTTAATTCGTATTCATTCCATACTTTGAAATCAGATTCAGTATGAGGTTCTTTGTATCTCTTCTTTTTTTTATTGATGCCCTGAAGGAAGTTGATGGCACACTTTGGTAATTCTTCTACATTGTACCCACCTTCCAGGGTTGCAAACACATTCTCAAAATTATCTGTAAGGATTTTGCCCGTTGAATAAAACGCCTCTACTGTGAATCGTAGGTCCAGCAATAAGTCATATTGATGTGCGTCAAATCCTGCTGAAACGGCTACAATATCAGGGTTGAATGCTTTAGCTATGGGTAAGGTATAATTTAAGGCATCCATATATATGTCATCACCTGACCTGGGTGGAAGTGGAACATTCACAGTAAAACCTTCTCCTGCACCCTTTCCGATTTCATCAACACTTCCATGCCCGGGAAACGCCGGAAATTGATGAATGGACCAATACATAACTTTGTCAGAATTATAAAATATATGCGATGTGCCATCACCCAGGTGTCCGTCAAAATCAAATATCAATACCTTTTTGCCCTGATCAACTTGATGCTGAGCAGCTATTGCAACATTATTAAAAAGACAGAATCCACTTGCTCGATCCGCATAAGCATGATGACCGGGAGGCCTCACAAGAGCAAATCCTTGATTTTCTGATGCGAGCAAAGTTGCATTAGCGGCTTGTACAGCAACATCATAAGATGCCAGGCTTGTATGGGTATCACCATCCAGAGGCATTCCCCGACTGGCGTAATCTTTAACCTTATTGATATAGTTAGAATGGTGAATTAATGACAAGACAGAATCATCCGAAGGAATTTCAGTGATGGGTAATCCCTCGAAAGCTTCGAGTCGTTTTTTGTTCTCCGGATGCATGCCAGTTTCATGCTCCTTGAAGACATCATTGTAAATGATCTCCATGATTTCTTGATTCTGAATGCACAAATGTATTTTATCCCACCCTCAAATATAAGAATAGAGATCATGGTAAAGCATGATTTTAGATAGTGTTAATAATACAATAACCTTTTACTATATGGATTTAGAGTGAATGACCCGATCAAATAACGGTCTGATGAATTCACGATGATGAAGTAGAAGAGAACTTTAATAATCCTTCTTTAGTTGAATGAATTATGTTTGACTTTCAAGAAAAAGTAATTGATAGAAGTAAGGACATCCCAGTCCTTGTTGAAATATCTTCTCCTGGGTGTGGTCCCTGCTGGTGGATGGAAAAGGCATTGATATCTGTCACTAAGAAGATGAGTGGGAAAGTAGAGTTCGTGAGTCTTCCAATTACTGAATATCCTGAATTGGTTGATACGTATAAGATCAGTTCTAATCCGACGACCATTTTATTCAAGGAAGGACAAGAAGTAGGTAGATTAAAAGGAGCTCTACCGGAAATGGTGATTGAGCAGTGGGTGAATGATCTTATATAGGTGTTAATTCTGAAGTATTTGACTTGATATTGGTTTGAAGCAAATGCCAGCCAGAGGCCTTACGTTAGGACACATCTTTTTTATTTAATATGTTCTTAGC
>JABDLO010000194.1 GCA_013002995.1 Saprospiraceae bacterium
TATTTATACTTAATAAATAAACCTCCTCGAAGATGGCTGAACCCAATTTCTGGACCCGATTATTTAAGAAGATCCTGAAGATCATTTTAAAGAATGCAGGCTTTTCAACCAGAAAGCCTACCCACAATCAGCATGTTGTTCCTCATGAGGAAGGGTGGGCAATAAAAGGTGAAGGAAATGAAAGATATACTGCTATCTATGATACACAGAAAGAAGCGATCAAAAGGGCAAAAGACATAGCATGGAACTACAAGTCCAGTGTTATCATCCACGGAAGAGATGGTATGATCAGAGATCGAATCAGCTATGACTGATCAATAGAAATGGATCTTTTCACCTAGAACTTCCTGTGCAGTATGGTGTAGGTCAAACATCTGTTCAGCCCCCAATTTCTGTCCAAATTGACTTGCCAGGTATAGAACGATTGTAAGTGCAATAAGAAAAGGCAGGACCCAAAGTATATGAGCATCCATTCCAAGGCTTTTTCTTGAAAATCCTATGATAGAAATAAAAGTTATAAATACACCACATGCAAAGTATGCTCCGGCAAATAGGGTCCAAACATTCCCATTGGGACCGTACCTTCCTCTGACCAGACTCCCTTGATCAGAATCTTCCAAAATAATTGTCAATTGTGGAGACCAAAAGTGCTGATCATTTTTGTTAACCTTTAACACAATATGGTCTGGGATGGCATCTATTACACATCCACAGTCCATTTTTGATTTTTCATCCAAGAAGTTGTTATAAATCGTTTCAGGATTTTCATCCACTTCGATTTCAAATTTTGGACGGATTTTAAAACTAGCCATATGGTATTTACATGATCGATTATGAAGATGTAAATGGTATTTGTTTCAAGATAATAAATTATTAATATACTTTGAATGTGATAAATGTTACATTTAAGTTCACGTGATCAATTTATTTTTGCAGATTCAAAATAGAAACAGATAAAAGATGATTGAATTTATTTCGCAACCCTGGCATTGGTCCGTTTCTGGAATCATGATCCTTGTGGTTGTTTTTTTATTGAAGATATTAGGTGAAAGGTTTGGCATATCTACCTCATTTCAGACCATGTGTAGTGTTGGTGGAGGAGGAAAATTGGCTCAATATTTCAATTATGACTGGAAGAAACAGTCATGGTTGTTGTGGATGGTACTGGGCACCATAATAGGAGGATATATTGCTACACAGTTTCTTGCCAGTCCTGAACCGGTTCAGATTTCACAATCTACTATTGAAGATTTATCGGCACTTGGAGTCTCAGCACCTTCCGGAAGTTTGATTCCAGAAGAAGTGTTCAACTTCGATCAACTGATGACCGGTCGGGGATTGATTATAATGATCCTAGGCGGATTTTTAATTGGATTTGGAACCAGGTGGGCCAATGGATGTACTTCAGGGCATGCCATTAGCGGACTCGCCAATCTGCAACTGACCTCATTGATTGCTGTTGTAGGCTTTTTTATCGGTGGACTCTTAATGACCCACTTACTTTTTCCATTGATATTTTAAATGCGGATTAAATGAAAGGTTTAAGATTTTTAATAGTAGGAATATTATTCGGAATAGTAATGACTAAGTCAGAGGCTATTTCATGGTATAGAATTCAGGAAATGTTCAGGTTTCAATCGTTCCACATGTATGGGATTATTGGAGTTGCAGTCGTAGGCGGGGCATTGATGTTTTATTTAATGAAGAAATTCAGTGTTAAAACAATAGAAGGTGAAAACCCTACATGGGTTGATAAGCCTAAAACTCATAAGGCAAGTTTATTCGGTGGTATCCTATTCGGTCTGGGGTGGGCTATGACAGGTGCTTGTCCGGGGCCACTTTATGTCCTTGTCGGAAATGGTCACCTGGTGATATTGATTGTAATATTGAGTGCCCTGGTAGGAACCATGGCTTATGGAATGCTGAAAAGTAAACTTCCCCACTGATAGGATTTCAACCAGTTAGTTGCTATACTTGTTAGATAAGTATATGGACGTAGTAACTGACCATTCAATTATTTTCTTTGACGGAATATGCAACTTGTGCAACGGTTTCGTAGATTTTGTGATTAAGCGTGATCATAAACGAAGATTCCGCTATGCCTCTCTTCAGGGGGATCAATCCAGAACCCTATTAGATTTTAAGGATGATTCTGATGTACAGAACATGTCCACAGTCATCTTGCTGGATCAAGGTAAGGTTTACAAGAAATCGAAAGCAGTCATCAAGATATTAAAACAATTAGGTAAAGGTTGGTATGTTCTTTCATTCTTTATGAGTATAATACCATCTTCATTTTCTAATATGATTTACGATTTTATTGCTGCAAGGAGATACCGGATACTAGGTAAGCGTGAAACCTGTCGCATTCCCACAGAAGCCGAAGCTTCACTATTTTTATAGGTCAACAAAGACTAAATTTGAGCGGGCTCTTATTTACCATCAATTACCATTCTATCTATTAAATGAAGAAAACAAGATTTATAAAGCATCTGGAACAATTAGAAGATCAAGATCTCAGGGAAGAGTTGCTTACACTCTATGAACGATTTGAAGATGTGAGGAAATTTTATTCTATGGAATTGGGAAGAGATGAAGATCGTGCACGCATATTTACAAAAGCAAAAAAGGATATAGCATCAAAGTATGCAACCAGAAGCAGGAGAAGACCCAGGAGGCCAAGAATTAATAAAATCAATAAGTTACTCACTGAAGTATCAAAGATATCCATCTTCAAAGAAGAGATGATTGATCTTTACCTATACAATTGTGAGATGGCATTAAACTTTATGCTTGAATATCATTATCATTCTGATCCATTGCATAATGCAGTAGTGAAAGGGGTGGACAAGGCATGTGCACTAATTGTTGAATCTCAAACCATCGATGATTTTAATGATCGAATGAATCAGATTGTGGACCGGTCATTTGATGCGTATGAATTTTTAGGCCATAGGGTACAGGAAAAATACTACCAGTGGATGGATTAATTCTCTTCTGTATATCTGAACCATTTCTGGGTACGACCTAGTAGCGAAAAACCTATATATCCTCGTACTTCAAGTACACCTTCTTCAGCTAGCTTAAGTTTACATTTGTATTCTTTGCCATTTTCTGGATCCATTATTTTGCCTCCCTTCCACTCATTTTCCTTATGAGGTTTCATTTTCCACATGATCTCCATTCCCAGGACAGGTTGATTCTTTTTTTCGTCTTTACATTTTTCACAAACGATATCGTCTTCTTCTCCGATAAGCTTGATGATCTTTCCATTAAGCTTGCCATCTACTTCATAAATCTCAATATGAGATGAGGGCTCACCATCCTTATCATCAATGGCTTGCCAGACTCCTATAGGACTAGATTGCGAAGTGAGAATTGAAAATGAAAAAAGTGTAAATAGTGAAAGGAATAAATATTTCATAGTTGAATGAATTTTAAAATCTTATAAACGTATCTGGACAAAAGATGTTGTAATCCCTGTAATAGAAGTAATCGATGACTCCATATTCAAGTGCTAAAACTTAGTTAAAAATCTTTTGTTACCACAAATTAGCAAGACCTATATATTATATTTGGCCGACTCAATTTCAAATCCATGTTAAAGCACATAACAGCTTTACATCATTATATCACATCGTAAATATTAAAAACACAATAAGATGAAAAAGAATCTATTGCTACTTCCATTATTATTATTAATAGGGATAGTAGCCTTACAAGCACAAATTACTACACCTGCTGCCAGCCCGTCAGCCAAGGTGACTCAGATGGTTGGATTGACAGAAGTAACCATTGAGTATTCAAGACCTTCAATGAAGGGAAGAACCATTTTTGCTGCTGATGGCCTTGTTCCATATGGCAGTGTATGGAGAACAGGAGCTAATTCAGCTACTAAAATCACTTTCAGCGATGACATAACCATTGAAGATAATGAGCTTCCAGCAGGAAGTTATGCCATCCTTACTAAGCCTGGAGCAACTTCATGGGCAGTTCATTTTTATAACTGGGGAAGCAGCAACTTCGGAAGTTACCTGGAAGAAGATCCTAATCTTGTAGTAAATGCAACTCCAGTGAAGATGGATGCTACTCTTGAAACTTTCACTATTAATATTGATGGTCTTCACAACGATGGAGCAACACTTCAATTTGCATGGGAAAATACTGTAGTTCCTGTGTCAATTGGTGTAATGACTGATAAAAAAGTAATGGCCTCTATTGATAGGGTTATGGAAGGACCTAGCCAGAATGATTACTATAATGCTGCTTCTTATTACCACGATTCCGGTAAAGATCTGAAGACTGCATTAAAGTGGGTTAATATGGCAACATCAGGAGATAACCCAAGATACTGGCAAGTAAGAAGAAAAGCTCTAATTCTTGCTGACCTTGGTATGAAGACAGAAGCAATTGCTGCTGCTAAGCAATCACTTGAATTGGCACAAGCTGCCGGAAATCAGGATTACGTTAGAATGAATGAAAAGTCAATCAAGGATTGGATGATGTAAGATCATTCTTCTTTAAAGCATAAACTGAAAGGTCTTTCTGTAAAAAGAAAGGCCTTTTTTTATGGTCATCGGTACATCAAGACTTTGAGACTTCGGGACATTGAGACATCGCTATTTAAGGGATGGATGATGTAAGATTTATTAAGAGTAATTATTTCGCGTGTCCTCGCTGCAAATGCTATCAAGCAATTAGTTTGTTATTTATCTTTTGATGGAATTATCTGCTGAAGTATTAATGCAAGAAATATAACCAGCATACATCCTATTACATTCAACCACAGGTAACTCACAAGATCTAATCTAAAGATTATAATAACAGCTAACTGAGCAATACAAGCTGCCCAGAATACAGCATTTGACTTGATTGATTTAATGTAAAATGCAACCAGAAATATTCCAAGTACACTTCCATAGAATATCGATCCTACAATGTTAACAAGCTGAATCAGGTTTTCTGCTAGTGTTCCAAAAGTTGCAAAGATGATAGCGATGATACCCCACATCAAGGTAAATCCTTTGGAAATCCAGACATCATTATCGCCTTCTTCTTTTCTTCCAAAATTTCTCTTGTAAATATCTATGGTAGTTGTAGACCCAAGAGCATTTAATTCTGATGCTGTAGATGACATGGCAGCAGAAAAAATTACAGCAAGCAACAATCCTACTAATCCTGTAGGAAGATGATTTAAGATGAAATGTATGAAAACATAGTCCTTATCATTGGTTTCCAGGTTAGCATCCGCCTGCTTAATAATCGTTTTAGCACGTTCTTTTAAAATATTGCTTTGATCATCTATTGCTGTTATTCTGGATTCCAATGTCTGAAGTTGGGAGTCATCACCATCTGATCTCGCTATCGCATATTCGAGGCTGGCGTTGTTTTTCTGTGTTAAAAGAGCTGAATATTCTTCTTCTACAGCCCTGTAGTCATCAGCATACTCAGAGTTGTACACTACTTCCACTGCTGCATTATTAAAAAAGACAGGTGATTGATTGAATTGGAAAAAGATGTACACCATTACTCCTACCAATAAGATAAAGAATTGCATGGGTACTTTTAGAAGGCCATTGAAGATCAGACCCCACTGGCTCTCTTTTACAGATTTACCGGAGAGATACCGCTGTACCTGAGATTGATCGGTACCAAAATAAGCGAGCGCCACAAAAAATCCGCCAATCAACCCGGTCCATACCGTATATCTGTTTTCCAAATCGAATGAAAAATCAAGTACATTCATCTTTTGATTGGCACCGGCAATACTCATGGCATCAATGAATCCTACTTCCTCAGGTAGCATATTCAATATGATGAAGAACGCGACAAACATTCCTCCCATCATGATGAACATCTGCTGTTTCTGAGTCATAGAAACGGCTTTGGTCCCACCGGTAACGGTATAAAGAATCACCAGGATACCTATCACAAGAATGGTAATATTCAGATTCCAGCCTATAATTGTTGAGAGTATTATGGAAGGTGCATATATCGTAATACCTGCAGCCAGTCCCCTCTGGATCAAGAAAATAATGGATGCCAAAGATCTGGTCTTCAGATCAAAACGTTGTTCGAGGAATTCATAGGCTGTATAAACCTTAAGTCTTTTATAGATTGGAATAAAAGTGATACAGATGATCACCATAGCAATAGGAAGTCCAAAATAAAACTGAACAAATCCCATACCGCTGTGGAATGCCTGCCCGGGTGTTGAAAGGAAGGTGATGGCACTTGCTTGAGTCGCCATTACAGAAAGTCCTACTGTCCACCATTCTGCTTCTTTTCCTCCAAGCAAGTAACCCTCTATTCCCTTGGTTTTGCGAGTCTTAATGATGCCATAGATCACTATGAAGCCGAGTGTTACACTCAATACCAGCCAGTCTAATTGTCCCATTCTAAGTAAATATCTTCATGATCAAATAGAAAATGATGACGTAAACCAGGTTGGCCACCAATACGATCGTATATTTTTTATTCCACCTTTCTGATGTCATATTCCTTAAGGTCTTACTGTATTCCCTAAAGATAACATATTGGCAAATATGCGGTAAGCTCCAGGTACGCCGGCGGGTAATTCTCTGAACCATGAATATCCGGTATACACGTACCATCCATCACCAAAAGGAGCAACAAGTAAACCCCCTTTAAGTGGATCTTCACCAGGATCATTAGAAGCAAGTATAGGGGTGTATTTTTCATCCCATTCATTAGGGAAGTAAAGACCTCGTTCCTGAACCCATCCTTCAAAGTCAGCACCGGTAATCTTATTGGGTGTGGACATAACAGGATGTTCAGGTGCAAGAATAGTTACCGGGGCTTCTTCTACAGTAACCCTTTGCCTGGATAAAGTAAAGGGATAGGGGCCGAGTTGATCGGTTTTTAACCTCCTGCTGGTGTTATATTGGATAATAAGGGTTCCTCCTTTATTAACATAATCAAGGATCTCAGCCTGCTTGAATCTTAAATTATCCCATATGTTATATGCTCTGATGCCCATTACGACAGCATTATACCTTGAAAGAGTTTCGGAAGTAATGTCATCAATTGACAATTCTTCAACCTGATAACCGACCTGCTCAAGATTTGTAGGAATCTCATCTCCTGCACCCTGGATGTAAGCAATATATCGGCCATTGATGTTGATGTCGATGTTGACCAGCTTGGCCTTTGGTTCCAGTAATACGGATTGATAGGGTATGTGATCATAGTCAATGGAGACCATTTCTTGAGAGTATTTTTTCCCATTGGCCTCAACTATGGGAGATACAAAGATCTCTGATTGACTCGAAGGAGGGGTGACCTGGAATGTAAATGATTGTTCTGCCCCTTTCTGAGCAATATTGAAATCGTGAAATTCTGGTTGAGTTGTCCAGCCTTCCGGCAGAGGAAGATACACTTTTCCTGATTGATCGGAAGCCGCAGATTTCACTTTTACTTCAACATCCTTAGATTGTCCTTTATTGAATATATATACTTTATCCCCTGTTGTCACGAATAATTCTGGAGTAATCTCCAATGGTCGATAGACCGGGCCGTCTTCCGGACTATTGTATTTATAAGGGACTTGCTGTGTATATTTTATTTCTACTCCATCAATATTGAGGTTGAAGTGGGCTTTAATACTCCTTTCTGATTCTGGATCTCCTATAAGCTTCTGGTCCTTTACTTTATACATTCCCAGTGTGCCTTCCTCGGTCAACCAATAAGGGGCAGTTAGGTTTACGGACTCTTTAATGGTCGTCTTCTTGTTGAGAATAAAAGGCTTGTTGTTACTTAATTCTACATTCAATAATGTATCAAAACCAGTCCCTTCCAAGGTAATCTTATTGATAAAAGAAGAAACTGAAGAACGGTTGGTGGCCTCAAATCTGATTGATATCTCTGATCTGGGAGCATAGAGGTGTTCATTAGAAGTAGCCTCCATATACAATCCCATACATGCTTGAATGATTTCCTTGATATCTTGAGATTTAACAGTTTTCCAATATCCATCTTCCAACTGCTGGATTTCTGAATACACCTTCACCAAATGTGGAACTGATGCAGAAGGATCTGTAAAACTGAAATTTTCAATAATTTTTTCTACCATAGGCCCTATATGAGATCCTCCTTCGACCCTTGACCACGTTGTATTTATTCCCTCAAATACATTTGTACCACTGGCTGGCATATCACCTTTAAGAAGTTTTATATACTCCATGGATGTTCCTCTGCTTCCGGTATTGCCCATGCCCTGACATTTATGTTGACTTCTTGATTCTGCGGCAATCTCAGAATTGGACTTACCGAGTATGGGGTAATAGGTTCCAATATCCAGCGTAAGGAGGTCTGATTTATCAGCTTTCTCAAAGGCATCCCGACTCCCATAGAACCACCAGCCTGTGTTCATAAATAGCCTGCGTGGCTGATGTGGTTCGACCTTAGACAGTTGGTCACTGTAGATGTCTTTTCTTCCACTCAGGTCAAATGCCTCATAGGAGAGAATTGCTGATGAAGTATGGTGACCATGTGTTGTTCTGGTTGGGTTGTGCTCAAATCTATTGATGATAACGTCTGGCTTAAATTTTCTTATGGACCATACAACATCACTCAACACTTCATCTCTATCCCAGATTTTCAATGTTTCCTCAGGATTTTTGCTGTATCCGAAATCATTGGCTCTTGAAAACATCTGTTCTCCACCATCAATTCTTCTGGCTGAGAGCAGTTCCTGAGTCCTTATAACTCCCAGGAGTTCCCTGATCTCCGGGCCGATAAGATTCTGCCCACCATCACCACGTGTGAGAGAGAGGTAGGCTGTCCTTGCTTTGACATGATTAGAATAGTAAGAGATGAGCCTCGTGTTCTCATCATCCGGGTGTGCTGCTACGTATAGAACAGATCCCAGGAAGTTTAATTTTTCAATGGCCTGGTAGATGTTGCCAGACTTCCACACCTTCGGTGCCTGGCACCATGATGTAAGGGTAAATGTCAATAATAAAGTAAGGATTATGGAACTTCGTTTCATCGGTATTATATCAATTATTGTTGCAACATCAATAATAAGGAATCGATAGTCAGATCCTTACACTTATTTACACATTAACAAAAGATTATATTTCTTAAATCGAAATATTTTAAATATTGTTTTAATGTTTTGTCAATTGCAAAAAATAATCCATATTAGCAACTGCGATTGAGAAAAAAAATAGATATGTTGATAATTGCTGTAGCAGGAAGTATTTTGTTCCTTTCTTCGATGATGGTTCTAGGAAGAAGAATATCTGAAAGAAGATGATTTCTGTTTAAATTTATTGGGTTTTTACTTCCGGCATTTTACATGCCTCTTCGGCTTTTTTACCACACAAAGAGCACTCTCCAAGCTGGTCCTTTAACATTGGGTTGTTAGATGCACAAGTACCTCTAAATTCCTTTCCTGTAAATATCTGTCTAAGGTTAATCATTGCAAATGAAATTGCAAATACTCC
>JABDLO010000189.1 GCA_013002995.1 Saprospiraceae bacterium
ACTGTAAGCTTCTAGACCTGAACCAAAGTACCCACAGACTCGCCTAGTATTATCTTGGAAAGATTTTCCGGATTATTTATATCGAATACAACAATTGGAAGATCATTCTCCTGGCACATTGTAAAAGCTGTCATATCCATTACATTGAGTCCCATGCTGATCACTTTAGAGAAACTGATGGTATCAAATTTTACAGCATCAGGATTTTTTTCAGGATCAGAAGAGTAGACACCATCAACTCTTGTTCCCTTTAGAATGACATCAGCGTTGATTTCATTAGCCCTTAGTGCTGCTGCTGAATCTGTTGTGAAATATGGGCTACCTGTACCTGCAGAGAAAATTAGAACCCTTCCTTTCTCAAGATGTCGTATGGCACGTCTTCTGATGTATGGCTCTGCAATTTGTCTCATCTCAATAGCTGAAATTAAACGAGTATAAACACCTTTTCCTTCAAGGGTACTCTGCAATGCCATTCCATTAATGCAGGTTGCCAGCATACCCATATAGTCGCCCTGTACCCTTTCAATGCCGGATGCATTAGCCTGCAGACCTCTGAAAATGTTACCTCCACCTATTACAATAGCTATCTCCACCCCCAATTCTCTGATCATTTTAATCTGATCTGCATAGTGATTGAGCATCTCTGGTGAAATTCCAAAACTCTTGTCTCCCATTAATGACTCGCCGCTGAGTTTTAAGAGAATTCTTTTATACTTTATAGCCATAGATAAATATTACGATCTCAAATATATGCAAGTATTAAGATGGTTTTTAATTTACTTCATAATAAAAAAAAAGAGCGACTCAATTGAGCCGCTCTTTTTTTTTATCCAAGTCTAATGTGTTTAAAATCTGTCACAGTTAAATCCGGATCTATACTCTTTAAGTAGTCTCCTACTGATTGTTTGTTATTTTTAACAAATGCCTGATTGAGCAAGGTGTTCTCTTTAAAGAACTTGTTCAATTTTCCTGTTGCAATTCTTTCCAGCATTGCTTCAGGTTTTCCTTCTTTCCTTGCGATCTCCATTCCGATTTCAATTTCTTTATCGATAACGGTTTGAGATACTCCATCTTTACTCACAGCGATAGGTTTCATGGCGGCGACTTGCATTGCTACATCTTTACCCGCTTCTTTTACAGCATCCCCTTTTGTAGTAAGTCCCACAATTACACCAGCTTTATTACCCATGTGTATGTAAGAAGTTACAAACGGAGCTTCCAATTTTTGATAATCTGCCAATTCAATTTTTTCGCCGATAACACCAATCTGTTCAGTGATCTTTTCTCCTAAAGAAATACCATCGAAGTCTTTTGATAATAACTCATCCTTAGTCTCAGGCTGAGTAGCTAATGCAAGATCAGCGATCTTTTCAGTCATATCAACGAATTCATCATTCTTAGCAACGAAATCAGTTTCACAACTTAATCTGATTACTACTCCTTTGGTGCCATCTTCACTTACTTTAGCGATAACTACACCTTCTTTGGCGTGTCTATCAGCTCTTTTAGCTGATAATTTTTGACCTTTTTTTCTTAATATTTCAATAGCCTTTTCAAAGTCACCACCTGCTTCCACAAGTGCTTTTTTACAGTCCATCATACCGGCACCGGTCTGATCTCTTAGTGCTTTGACATCTTTGGCTGAAATTGTTACTTCACTCATATTTTTATAAAATCTGAATTAATAAATAATAGTTTCTAAGCATTTTGAGCTGCTTCTTTCTCGGCTTTATTTGATTTTCTATCAGCAAGTCCTTCTTTGATGGCTTCAGTAACATATTTAGTAATTACTGAAATAGATTTAGAAGCATCATCATTAGCTGGAATTGGAAAATCTACTTTGTTAGGATCACTGTTAGTGTCTACCATTGCAAAGGTTGTTAATCCCAGCTTTTTAGCCTCAGCTAATGCAATATGTTCATGGTGAATATCAACCATGAAAATTGCAGAAGGAAGTCTGTTAAGATTAGCAATACCTCCAAGCACTTTCTCAAGCTTATTACGCTCGCGCTGAAGTGTTAACCTCTCTTTTTTAGTAATACTAGTGATGTTTTCATCAGCCAACATCTTATCGATGTTGTTCATTTTCTTTACAGACCTTCTGATAGTAGAAAAATTGGTCATCATACCTCCCAACCATCTTTCAGTTACAAATGGCATGTTGACACTTCTGGCTGCCGTAGAAACGATATCTCTAGCTTGTTTTTTGGTAGCTACAAATAAAATTTTCCTTCCGGATTTAGCAATTGATTTCATTGCTTTGGCAGCATCTTCTAGACATTCTGATGTTCTGTTAAGATCAATAATGTGAATCCCTTTTCTTTCCATGAAGATGTAAGGAAGCATCTTAGGATTCCACTTTCTTTTCATATGTCCATAGTGAACACCTGCATCGAGTAAGTCTTTATAATTAGGTTTGTTCATGTCTATTGAATGATTTGATATAAATAAAAAGAATAAATAAGGGATTAACGCTTAGAGAACTGGAAGCTCTTTCTTGCCTTTGGCTTACCGTATTTCTTCCTTTCTACAATTCTTGCATCTCTGGTAAGGAACTTCTTGTCTTTAAGAGGTTTTCTAAAATCTTCATTGGTTTTAACCAGTGCTCTGGATATAGCCATTCTGATTGCTTCTGCTTGTCCCTTGAATCCTCCTCCTCTTACATTCACTTTAAAATCGTATTCCCCTTCAACTTCTACAGTTTTCATTGGATCTACAATCTTCATTTGAATATTAGGAGTAGGGAAGTATTCTTTGTAATCTTTTCCATTAATGGTGATACTGCCTTTTCCTTTGCTGAGATATACTCTGGCAACTGAGGCTTTTCTTCTTCCTATGGTATTGATGGTCTCCATGATCTAATTAAAATTTAAATGGTTCAGGTTTCTGAGCAGTGTGTGGATGCTCACCACCCTCATACACAAATAATTTTTTGAACATTGCTCTTCCTAGCTTATTCTTAGGAAGCATGCCTTTAACAGCCTTTTCAATGATGGCTATTGGCTTTTTCTCTAACATCTCACCGGCAGTTCTTCTTTTAAGACCACCTGGGTACCCTGAATATCGTAGGTATTCCTTCTGATCCATTTTAGATCCGGTGAATTTGATTTTTTCTGCATTAACAACAATGATAAAGTCTCCTGTATCCGCATGAGGGGTGTAAGAGGGCTTATGCTTACCTCTTAATACTGATGCAATCTTGCTTGCTATTCTTCCTACAACTTCTCCATCAGCATCTACAACATACCAGGTTCTGGTTACTTCATCCTTGCTTACAGACTTGGTTTTATAACTTAAAGTATCCACGTTTTTATAATTTTATACGTAAACAATAATTATCGCTTTATTCTAAGCGGGCACAAATGTATATTTCTTTGGTTAAAAAAGAA
The DNA here is from genome assembly GCA_013002995.1 of Saprospiraceae bacterium. Taxonomy (GTDB): domain Bacteria; phylum Bacteroidota; class Bacteroidia; order Chitinophagales; family Saprospiraceae; genus JABDLO01. Next base: position 3,390 of record JABDLO010000189.1, read on the forward strand.
AGCCTTTACAACAAAAAAATAAAATCAACCTCTATAAAAAGCTGAAAATCAGTCATAAAATCGCACATTTTTTCAAAAACCTTGATAATTGAGCTCTCTAAATCACTTGTAAAGCTTAGTTTTAGAAATCAATTTACCTTAATAACAATCCTATGAATCCAGACCTACTCGTCTATGAAGCAGAATATGAAGTAAGAGCAGGAGAAATAGATCGAAGTGGGAAAATGACTATTCCTTCATTTTTACAATTGATGCAGGAGACTTCCCTGAAGCACATCATTAAATTAAAAGCAAGCATCTGGGATTTAAAGGAATCTTCCTGGGTGTTACTGGCTGAACAACTGAAAATATTCCACCTCCCAAAATTAGGAGATAAAATATTCATAAGGACATACCCTGCCGGAGTCAGAAGAATCTATGCTTATCGAGACTATTGGATCTATGACCAGAATGGAAATGTAATTGCGACAGCTGCTACTACATGGACCTTAATGAATCTCACTACAAGGAAAATTGTCCCCATTCCTGAACCAATAGTACAGCTCCCAGTCCCAACTGAATTTGAAAAGCTGGAGTTGTCAGCAATGCGAGTGCCTTTTACGGCAGAGGATTATCAGACCACTGAATTCAAGATAGGATACTTTCATCTGGATTGGAATGATCATGTTAATAATATTCATTATACCCGTTTTATGTTGGAGTCAGTTCCGGAATTACTGAATACCTCTTCATTGACCCGGATGGATATTGTATTTAAAGGAGAAGCAATGCTTAATGAGCAACTAAAGGTTCATAGCTACTATGATAAAATCACACATCAATCCTATCATAAGATAATTGATGAAAAGAAAAAAGTAATCAGCATGGCTACTTTCTACTGGGAAAAAGCAACTGATCACTAAATGGTTTCTCAATGTTTATTCTCAGTACAAAGAGCTCGAAGTGTAGCTAATTCCTTATATCGTTCCCTGGCTTCTACAGCAGGATAGCCAAAATAAGTTTTACCGGCTTCAAGGTCTTTTGTCACGCCTGATTTACCAAGGATGGTCACATGGTCCGGAATATTTAGATTATGAGCAATCCCTACCTGTCCATAAATCGTTACATGGTCCCCAATAATGGTTTTCCCTCCTATACCTACTTGTGCTGCTACAAGACAATGCTTGCCCAGCACGGCCCCATGTCCTACATGCACCTGAGAGTCCATTTTGGTTCCTTCGCCGATGACAGTATCCCCGGATACTCCTTTATTTAAAGTACAACCGGCACCTATAACAACATCATCTTCGATTACAACCCTTCCACAAGAAGTCCATTTATGATGGCGACCTTCTTCTTTTTTAAAGTAAAAGGCATCGGTACCAATGATAGCTCCTGATTGTATCATTACCCGCTCACCTATAATCACATCACTATGAATAATAGCACCTGCCTGGATGTAGGTGCCAGCTTTGATTTTAACCCTGTCACCAATTATTGCCCCCGGTTCAATGATCACATCTTTATGAATGTGTTGATCCGTCATTGGCCTTCCATTTAATGGTTGAAAAGGCCTGAGCGTATTTACAATATCATTGTAAACATTAAATGGCTGATCAGTGACCAACAATGCCTTTCCTTCTGGTATATCTACCGACTTATTGATGATGATGATACTTGCATCTGAGTAAATGGATTGCTTATAATACTTTTCGTGGTCTACGAAGGTTATGTCTCCGTGCTCAACTTTATGAATTTCATTAATTCCAGTGGCGACCAAATCTTTATTCCCTAGTATCTTCAGGCCGTATTTCTTAGCGATTTCTCGGACCGCTATTGGTTTATTGAATCTCACCCTGTCCTATTTTTCTTTTATAACGCATTGAAATGCAAAAGTATGGGTGCCAGTTAGATTATTTTTAAAAAAATAATGCCCCGATTCTCTTTTAAACAAAATGAATCGGGGCATTGACCTTGAATTTAATACTTACCGGTATTATTCGATCACAATGCGGGAAGTGATGATGTTGTCATCTGATTGAATTCTTATCACATATATTCCAGCAGGAAGGTTGGATACATCTACAGAATTGCTCTGGAGTGAAGTATTCATAAGTATCCTACCATCCATGTGTGTCATTAAAACTTTTGTCTTTGAAGATTTTTCAATTCCTCCTATATAAAGAATTTCATTGGCAGGATTAGGATAAATTGATAACTCGGAAGCAATCTGGAAATGTATAGCAATAACTTCAGAGAAATCATCTTGACCATCTGTATCCAATTGTCTCAATCTATAGTAATTTATACCATTGACAGGAGATTGATGTAAGAAATCATATTGCTTCTCTTGAGAAGAGTTGATAGCACCTTCTACCCAGCCTACATCTGAAAATTGTTCTCCATTTACAGAGTGCTGAATATCAAATCCTTCATTGTTTATTTCGGAAAGTGTAGTCCAGGTAAGTTTTATTCCTACTTGTGTAGCAACACCTGAAAACTCACCAAATGTAACTGGTACAGCTGAACATGCATCACCTATTCCATCATTATCAGAATCGGTCTGTAACGGATTGGGTTCGAGAGCACAATTATCTGTATCATCATTGATTCCATCACCATCTGTATCTGCAAGTAATGGGCTTGTCTCGTCGGGATCCTGGACTCCATTCTGGTTAATGTCTTCAGTTCCATCATTGAGATTGTCTCCATCAGTGTCGGCAATTAGAGGATCTGTTTCTCCAGGATCTACCACACCATTAAGATTTGCATCTTCAACTCCGTCAACAATTAGGTCGCCATCAGAATCTGGATTTCCCGGATCTGTTTCTCCGGCATCGACCACTCCATTAAGATTGGTATCTTCAGTGCCATCCAGAAGTCCGTCATTATCTGAGTCCGGATCCATCGGATTTACATCAAGGGCATTTATGAGGCCATCATTATCTATATCTGGGTCACACGCATCTCCAAATCCATCGTTGTCAAAATCTGCTTGAGGTCCATTGGCATTTACAGGACAATTATCTATACCATCATTGACCAAATCTCCATCGGTGTCTGGATTAGTAGGATCGGTCTCGAATGGATCAACTACACCATTCTGATTGATGTCTTCAAATCCATCCAATAACCCATCATTATCAGCATCTGGATCAAGTGGATTAGCGTCAACAGCATCAGGTAAGAAGTCATTGTCGTTGTCAAGGTCGCAAGCATCACCGATAAAGTCACCATCGACATCGGCTTGACTGGGATTTATGACCAGTGGACAGTTGTCCGGGCCATCTAAAATTCCATCGGTATCCGTATCAGGTAACAAGGGATCTGATCCAGTAATCAACACTTCAAAACCATCAGAGGCACCGTCATTATCAGAATCAGAATCAAAAGGATTGGTTTCTCCGGCATCTACTATTCCGTTCATGTTGACATCTTCCTGGGTGTCAAGAAGACCATCATTATCATTATCAAGGTCACAAGCATCACCAATTAAGTCTCCGTCTACATCACTCTGCCCTGCATTGATAACAAGAGGACAATTGTCTGCACCATCTAGGATTCCGTCTGTATCTGTATCCGGAATCAAAGGATCTGACCCGGTAACCAACACTTCAATACCATCAGAGGCACCATCATTATCAGAATCAGAATCAAAAGGATCGGTTTCTCCTACGTCTACAACACCATTCATGTTGACATCTTCCTGGGCATCAGTAAGACCATCATTGTCACTATCGTTATCACATGCATCACCCTGGCCGTCATTATCTACATCTGCCTGTCCGGGATTGACCGTGAGAGGACAGTTGTCTGCTCCATCTAATATTCCATCTGTATCTGAATCCGGAACTAAAGGATTGCTTCCTACAGCCACTTCGAGACCATCGGGGGCACCATCGTTATCTGTATCCGGATCTTTTGGATCAGTTTCGGTTCCATCAACTATGCCGTTTCCATTAACATCCTCCTGATCATCTGTTAATCCATCATTGTCGTCATCATCATCGCATTCATCCCCTTGTGGATCTAAATCACTATTTGCCTGACCTGGATTCGCAGTCAATGGACAATTATCCACTCCATCCTGTACTCCGTCACCATCTGTATCCGGGTTAAGTGGATCGGTTTCACTTCCATTGACAATTCCATTTAAGTCAGCATCTTCTTCTCCATCGTCAAGTCCATCATTGTCTGAATCTGCATCGAAAGGATTAGTTTCTCCCGGATCTACAATTCCATTGTTGTTTTTGTCTTCAAGAAAATCGAATAGTCCATCGTTGTCATCATCGAAGTCACAGACATCTCCCATCCCATCATTATCAAAGTCTTCCTGACCAGGATTAGGGAGTGATGGGCAATTATCCACATTATCAACTACACCATCACCATCAGCATCTGATAATAAGATGTAATTGAAGTCTAAAAAGTTGGTTTTTAATTCGTTTCCATACGAGTAACAGCTAAAGAATAGCAGCACAAATAAAATCAAGGTTCTCATTAGTTTTAAGGTATATTATGTTTATAAATAACTCTTCGCTATTGAGTGGGATCCACTCTTAAAATGTTCAAAACTGTAAATGATAAAATTGCATTGCAGCAAGTAGCAATTACAATATAATGCGAAACATATTAAAAAGAAAATTATATTCTAATTAATGTGCCTCCAACCAATTGTTTCCTGTTCCCATACCTACCACGATAGGTACTTTTAAGCCTGGAATCGCTGTTTTCATGGTTTCTTCAATGATGGGTGAAATGGCTTCGAGCTCCGGTCTGTATACATCAAAGACCAATTCATCATGAACCTGAAGAATCATTTTGCTTTTGAAAGAACTCGCTGCAAGTTTAGAATGTAAGTTTATCATTGCTTTTTTAATCATATCTGCAGCAGTACCTTGTATTGGGGTATTGATGGCCATTCTTTCGGCATTGCTTCTTATTAAGCCAGACCTGGAATTGATATCTCTTAATGTTCTTCTTCTGCCTAGTAAGGTCTTTACATATCCATTTTCCCTGGCATATTCAACGGTTTCATCCATGTACACTTTTAAGCCCTTAAACTGGGCAAAGTATTGATTGATTAACTCCTTGGCTTCAGCTCTTTTAATTCCCAATTGCCGACTTAGATTGGTTGCTCCTGCTCCATAGGTAATGCTGAAGTTAACAGTCTTGGCATTCCTCCTTTGTTCTGATGTTACTTCCTCATAAGGAACATCAAATACCTTAGCTGCTGTAGCACGATGAAAATCATTTCCTGCTATGAATGCTTCCAACATAGCCTCATCTTTACTGATTTCAGCTATTAATCTTAATTCAATCTGTGAATAATCAGCAGCAAGTAATATGTGATCTTCGTCTCTTGGTTCAAAGGCTTTTCTGATCTCCCTGCCAGCTTCATCACGGATGGGGATATTTTGGAGATTAGGGTTTTCAGAACTCAGTCTACCTGTTGCGGCTCTTGCCTGATTGAAACTGGAATGAATACGACCGGTCCTAGGATTGATCATAGTAGGAAGAGCATCTACATAAGTGGACTTAAGCTTGGATAACTTTCTGTATTCAAGGATATCACTTACTATTGGATGATCGGCTGACAACTCGGTAAGTTTTTCCATATCAGTAGAGTACTGGCCGGAAGCAGTTTTTCTCCAACGATAAGGAATTGTCAACCTGTCAAATAATACTTCGCCTACCTGTTTAGGAGAACCGATATTAAAATCAGTTCCAGCAGCTTTATATATTTCTCCTTCTTTCTGAAGGATCTGTTTTCCTAAATCTTCAGAGTAATTCTCCAAAAATTCACGATTCACTTTTACGCCTTCATACTCCATGTCTCTCAGCACAGGAATCAATGGGATATCCAGGGTTGAGAATACTTCATTCAACTCGTTTTCATCCAGCTTCTCCTGGAGGGGCTCAACCAATTGTAATGTAATGTCTGCATCTTCACCGGCATATTCTTTTATTTTATCTTCATCTACATCCCTCATTGATAATTGATTTTTCCCTTTTCCGATTAAATCAGTGATGGGCACCATTTTGTAGCCCAGGTATGATTCTGAAAGATAATCTAACTTGTGCCTTAAATCCGGTTCTACGAGGTAATGGGCAATCATGGTATCGAATACATTTGAATGTAAATTCACTCCATACCATTTCATCATTAATGCATCATATTTCACATTCTGACCGATCAACTTCCTAGTTGAATCTTCCAGGATGGATTTGAATTCATGGGAGATTGCTTTTGCCTTTTCTTGATTCTCAGGTATAGGGACATAGTAAGCCTCATGAGCTTTAATAGAGAAAACCAAGCCTACTAGTTCTGCCTCATTGGCATCAATCCCTGTCGTTTCAGTATCAAATGATATTGATTCAGCTTTTTCAAGTATTTTAAGTAGATCTTTCCTCTTATCAGGTGTGTCGATATAATGATAAGTGTGATCAGTGTTTTGAATGTTTTTAGAGACTACAGCATATTTTTCCTCCTTTTTGGGAGCTTCTTTTTTAGGGCTTTCACCAAATAAATTGCCCTGAGTTCCTTTTTCAGTTCCAAGGATCTGATGAGCCAGGGTTCTGAATTCAAGCTCTTTGAATATCTCACCCAATACTTTTTTATCCATCGGATCTATGATGTATTCCTCTGCCTTAAATGTTACAGGAGATTCAATATTGATGGTTGCCAGCCTTTTGGATAATAATGCTTGCTCTTTGTAGGTTTCTACATTTTCTTTCTGCTTGCCTTTTAACTGGTCCGTGTTTTCAAGTAATTCCTCTACTGAGCCATATAGTTTTAATAATTTGGAAGCAGTCTTGGCGCCAATTCCTGGGATACCTGGTATGTTATCCACTTTGTCACCCTGAAGACCCAGCACATCTATTACCTGGTCTACATTATCAATGTCCCATCCAGTGCAGACTTCGTCGACTCCGATGATTTCGACTCCATTACCTTGTCTCGATGGTTTGTACATATAAATATTTGGAGATACCAGCTGAGCATAATCTTTATCCGGCGTAACCATGTATACCGTGAAGCCTTCTTTTTCAGCTTGCTTGGCCAGGGTTCCTATAACATCATCAGCTTCATAATTGACAACAGAAATAATCGGGATTTTAAACCCTTCAAGGATTTTCTTGATGTAAGGAATGGCAATAGAAATATCTTCTGGTTGGGCTTCCCTATTGGCTTTGTACTCTGGAAAGTATTCATGCCTGAAAGTATCTCCTTTGGGGTCAAAGGCCACTGCAATATGAGTGGGTTTCTGATTTCTCATCAGGTCCCACAATGTTCTCACAAATCCTGTGATTGCAGATGTATTTACACCTTTTGAATTAATAAGTGGTCTGGCTATAAATGCAAAATGAGCCCTATACACCAATGCGTGTCCGTCTAATAGAAAGAGTTTTTTTTCAGCCATCTGATTTGGAATTATGATTGAAGGCACAAAATAATCAAGATATCATGTCAAAATCATAATTTAATCCAATTCTTAATCATTAAGTCAAGCCAAATTGGCATCTTTCAGCTTGAGATCTCGACAATAAGGCATTTAAGTGACATTGGTTTATAATTTGATGTTTAAATGTTGTTAGACTGAATCACATTTGATTAAAATCATTAAAGATGACATACGATAATTTTACTATAAAGGCTCAGGAAGCCATTCTTGCTGCTCAAAGGACAGCAGGCCAGTTGGAGCAACAAGGAGTTGATACTGTTCACCTTTTAAGAGGTATAATTGATACAGATGAAAAATTAGCATCTTTTATATTTCAGAAAGTAGGGATTAATATGCCACTCCTTAAGCGGGAGATCAATAAGGAATTGGAACGCTATCCTAAAGTAAAGGGAGCTGAAAAGCAATTCCTTACTAATGATTCTAATAAGGCCCTGGCTGCTGCAAAAAAATTATTGAAAGAATTTGGTGATGAATACATATCCATTGAATTGGTCATCCTGGGAATTATGCGAGGTACGGATAAGGGAGCACGGATAGTCAAGGATATGGGGGCAACTCTTAAAAATGTAAAGGAGGCAATCCTGGAATTGAGAAAGGGCAGAAAAGTAACTGACCAGACTACCGATGATCAATACAATGCCCTGCAGAAATATGCCGTCAATCTCAACCAACGAGCTGAAGAAGGAAAGCTGGACCCCATTATAGGAAGAGATGAGGAAATCCGAAGAATCTTACACATTCTTTCAAGAAGGAAGAAAAACAACCCTATTCTGGTAGGAGAGGCTGGGGTAGGTAAGACTGCTATTGTTGAAGGTATCGCATGGAGGATTGTAAAGCATGACGTTCCTGAGAATCTTCAAACAAAGCAGATTTTTGTACTCGATATTGCATCTCTTGTAGCCGGAGCAAAATACAAAGGTGAATTTGAAGAGCGTCTAAAAGCCGTAATAAAGGAAGTAAAATCTTCAGATGGAGAGATCATTTTATTTATTGATGAGATCCATACGCTGATCGGTGCAGGAGGAGGTCAGGGTGCAATGGATGCTGCCAATATTCTTAAGCCGGCTTTGGCCAGAGGGGAGTTACGTACCATTGGTGCTACTACATTAGATGAATACCAGAAATACTTTGAAAAAGACAAAGCTCTTGTAAGAAGGTTTCAGACAGTATACATCGACGAACCTTCAGTAGAGGATACCATCTCCATATTGAGAGGAATCCAGGAAAAGTATGAAGTGTATCATAAAATGGATATCCTCGATGAAGCATTGATTGCGGCGGCAGAATTGTCTCACCGATACATTACTGAAAGAATGCTTCCTGACAAAGCGATTGATCTTATTGATGAGGCTGCAGCTAAACTCAGGTTGGAATTGGATTCAGTTCCGGAAGAGGTGGATGAATTGCAGAGAAAACTCCGACAATTAGAAATTGAAAGAGAGTATATCAAGCGTGAAAAAGATAAAAAGAAACTAAAGTCCATCACAGAGCAAATCGCCAATACCAAAGAAAGGCTAGACTCTCTTACCGCTGCATGGAAGAGTGAAAAAGAAATTGTTGATACCATTCAGAGTATAAAAGAATCGATTGAAAAGCTGGAACATGAAGCGGATGTAGCAGAAAGAGACAGTGATTATGAAAAAGTAGCTAAAATCAGATATGGTGACCTTAAAGAGAAGGAAGCCATGTTAAAATCAGCTGAAGAAAAGCTGGATAAACTATCAGAGGAGAAGAGATTCACAAATGAAGAAGTGACAGGAAATGATATTGCAGAAGTTGTGGCCAGATGGACCGGGATTCCTGTCAACAAGATGTTGAAAAGTGAAAGAGAAAGATTGGTGCACCTGGAAAAAGAAATCGGAAAGCGATTGATAGGTCAGAGAGAGGCTGTTGTTGCAGTTTCGGATGCGGTAAGGAGAAGTCGTGCGGGATTACAGGATCCCAATAAACCTGTAGGATCATTTATATTCCTCGGACCTACCGGGGTAGGGAAGACAGAATTGGCCAAAGCACTGGCAGAGGTATTATTTGATGATGAAGCCGCTATTACTCGTATTGACATGAGTGAATACCAGGAGAAACACTCCGTATCAAGATTGGTGGGAGCCCCTCCCGGATATGTAGGCTATGATGAAGGTGGTCAATTGACAGAAGCTGTCCGTAGAAGGCCTTACACCATTATTCTACTGGATGAAATAGAAAAGGCACATCCTGATACCTTTAACGTCTTGCTGCAGGTGCTCGATGATGGTAGGTTGACCGATAATAAAGGAAGGGTAGCCAACTTCAAGAACACCATCATCATTATGACATCAAATATGGGAGCTCAGACCATACTTGAGAACTTTGAAGATCTTGAAGCTGTAGGTGATTCTCACAGAACAGAGATCATCGAAACTACTAAAATGGAAGTATTCGACCTATTGAAAGAGAATATGAGGCCCGAATTCCTGAACAGGATCGATGATAAAATCATGTTCTTGCCATTGACCAGAGAAGAGATCAAAAAGATTGCTGTCTTGATGTTGAAAGGCTTAAGGAAGAATCTGGCTCGTCAGGAAATTAATTTTGAATTGTCTGATAGTGCCCTTGATCTTCTGGCAGACCTCGGATATGACCCACAGTTTGGTGCTAGACCGCTGAAGCGGGTTATCCAGAAGGAGATCATCAATGAATTGGCTAAGGAAGTACTCAGCGGAGAATATGTAGCAGGTGAAACCATATATGTAGGCACAGATGCAAAAGGCTTTACATTCAGTGATGAATCTATGATTGATACAGGAGGAAAAAAATCAGCTGCAGCAAAGAAGAATGGTAAAGCTGAACCTAAAAAAAAGGAGCTTAAGAATAAAGATGTTGATGAGTTGAAAAAGGCAACCAAAGACCTTGAAGATACCATTAAAGATATCAAGAAAGAGGAAGGACAAGGCGAGGAAGGTAAGAAAGATTAAGATGATTTATTAAGCAAAAAATCCTGCCAGAGCTAAGCTATGATATTCTGATGATGATCATTTAATATTGCCATTTTCCATGTATATTGTTCACTATGGAGAATGTTAAAATAATTGACATTGAAGTTAAGGATATTCGCTTTCCTACCAGTAAATTTCTCGATGGGTCAGATGCCATGAATCCCGATCCCGATTACTCAGCTACTTATGTTGTTCTCCATACCGATCAATTAAGCCTGAAAGGCCATGGCCTTACTTTTACCATCGGTAGGGGAAATGAAATATGTGTTCAGGCAATTGAATCCATGAGTTACCTTATAAAAGGCAAATATCTCAATGAATTTACCAGTGATATGCGTGAATTCTGGAAGATGATGGTGGGCGATAGTCAATTGAGATGGCTGGGCCCGGAAAAAGGCGTTATCCATCTTGCAACAGGTGCCCTTGTGAATGCAGTGTGGGATTTATATGCCAGGGTTAGGAAGAAGCCGCTCTGGAAATTACTAAGTGATATGAGCCCTGAGGAATTGGTCTCTTGCATGGATTTCTCATACATCACGGATGCTTTAACGGAAACAGAAGCACTGGAGCTTCTGAAAAAAGGGGCAGATGGCAAAAAAGAAAGAGAAGAACTCTTGTTAAGTAATGGTTATCCTGCATACACAACATCAGTGGGATGGTTAGGTTATTCTGATGAAAAGATCTTAAGGCTTACTCATGAAGCCCTTGAATCAGGATTTAGGCATATAAAATTAAAAGTCGGTAAAAACCTGGAAGATGACCTTAGAAGAGTTTCACTGGTCAGGAAGATAACAGGCCCTGATATTAAAATAATGCTTGATGCCAATCAGAAATGGGGAGTGCAGGAAGCCATAGATTATGTTGTCAAGCTGGGTGTATATGATCCATGGTGGATTGAAGAACCTACCCATCCAGATGATATAATCGGTCACCACAAGATATCCAAAGCGATCCACCCGATAAAAGTAGCTACGGGCGAACATTGTCACAACAGGATAATGTTCAAGCAGCTTCTTCAGAGTGGGGCCATTGATTTCTGCCAGATAGATTGTTGTCGGGTAGCGGGAGTCAATGAGTTACTGTCAATTATTCTGATGGCTAAAAAATATGATGTTCCAGTATGTCCTCATGCAGGTGGGGTTGGTCTGTGTGAATATGTGCAACATCTGTCTTATTTTGATTATTTATGTGTGAGCGGAACTTTTGAGAATAGGGTAATTGAATATGTTTCTCATCTTCATGAACACTTTGTTGACCCGATAATCATTAGAAATGGTTCATACATACCTCCGATGACCCCTGGTTTCAGTATTGAAATGAAAAAGGAAAGTTTACTCAATTATGAATTTCCTGGAGGCGAGGAGTGGCAACGAAAAGTCATTAAGTCATCTTAACTATTTTTAATGTTCAACCTAAAAGATAAAATAGCAATCATAACAGGAGGAAACAGCGGTATCGGAAATGCTATTGTTCATGTCTTTAAAGAAGCAGGAGCCATTGTACATGTATTAGATATTAATAGGCCAAAACAGAATTCTGAAATATCAGATAGCGTAATCGATCACCATTGTGATGTCTCTGACTCATCTCAGGTGGATGATACCATTCGGGAAATTGTTCATTCACATCCTATTGATATTTTGGTAAACAATGCAGGAATTGCTCATGTAGGGAACGTAGAAAATACTTCTGATGAGGATTTTGATAAGATTGTCGACGTTAATATCAGAGGTATATTTAATTGCTCGAGAGCATGTATTCCGCATATGAAAGAAAAAGGAGGAATCATTTTAAATATGGCTTCGATTGCAGGATCCGTTGGAATTAATGATCGATTTGCTTATTCAATGTCCAAAGGAGCCGTTCTTGCTATGACTTATTCAATGGCTAAGAATTATGTAGATTATGGTATAAGATGTAATAGCATTTCTCCTGCTCGGATTCATACACCTTTGGTGGACGAATTTATCGATAAGAATTACCCGGGAAAAGAAGCTGAGATGTTTTCCAGGTTATCTGCCACTCAACCTATGGGGAGGATGGGTAACCCAGGTGAAGTAGCCCATCTTGCACTTTACCTTTGTTCGGATAAAGCTACGTTTATTACAGGAACAGACTTCCCGATTGATGGAGGATTTATAAAATTAAATGGTGACTAAGAAATTATGAAGTTAATCAGATACGGAAACCCGGGACAAGAAAAACCAGGATTAATACTATCAGACAATAAAAGGATAGATATTTCAGGATTTGGAGAAGATTTCAATGAGCATTTTTTTGGAACAGACGGATTGAAAAGACTCAGAATTTGGTTGGATGAAAATAAACAGAATTGTAAGGAAATTTCTCCGAGTGAAAGACTAGGGCCTCCTTGTTGCAGACCTTCTAAGATTATATGTGTCGGACTTAATTATGCAAAGCATGCAGCAGAAGGAGGAATGGCGGTTCCTTCTGAGCCCGTTTTATTTTTTAAGGCATCTTCTGCTATAGTTGGTCCCAATGATGACCTTATCATCCCTAAAGGAAGTGATAAAACAGACTGGGAAGTGGAATTGGCCGTGGTAATTGGTGCCGCGGCATCCTACGTTGAAAATGAAAGTGCAATGGACCATGTAGCTGGATATGTATTACACAATGATTACAGTGAAAGGCATTTCCAGCTTGAAAGGGAAGGTCAATGGGTAAAGGGGAAAAGTTGTGACACATTCGCACCGATTGGACCCTTCATTGCAACCAGAGAAGAAATTCCGGATCCTCATAATTTAAATTTATGGCTCAAATTGAATGGTAAGACCGTCCAGAATAGCAACACATCAGATTTTATATTCGATATCCCAACGGTAGTATCTTATATCAGTCAATTTATGACTCTTTTACCGGGTGATATCATTTCAACAGGTACACCATTTGGGGTTGGATTGGGAATGAAGCCACCCAGATATCTTGTGCCCGGGGACGTGATCGAATTAGGAATTGATGGGTTAGGATCCTCTAAACAAGTGGCAAGATCATTTCAATAAATAATGCTCACCCATGATTATTGACAGTCATCAACACTTCTGGAATTACCATCCCATAAAGGATGCCTGGATTGATGAAGATATGTCCGTTCTTAAAAGAAATTTTCTGCCGGAAGACTTATTGCCACTCCTTCATTCTAATAATGTAAATGGTTGCATTGCAGTTCAAGCGGATCAATCTACTGATGAATCGCGTTTCTTGCTAAAATTGGCAGAAGAAAATGAATTCATTAAGGGGGTTGTAGGTTGGGTAGATCTATGTTCTAAAGACATAGAAGCACAAATTGAGGAGTTTGCCGACCACAAAATGTTGGTAGGTATAAGGCATATCCTTCAAGCTGAGGAAAAGGGATTTATGTTAACCGATTCGTTTTATAATGGCATCTCGAGTTTAAGACAATATGATTTGACCTATGATATTCTGGTTTTTCCGCACCAATTGAAGGAAGTTATACAATTGGTTGGGCATTTTCCAGATCAGCCCTTTGTCATAAACCACATGGCCAAGCCTTATATAAAAAAGGGAGAAATTGATGACTGGAAGAGGGATATTTCGACCATATCCAGGTTTGAAAATGTGTGGTGTAAGATTTCAGGAATGGTAACTGAAGCTGACTTGAAACAATGGAAAGAAGATGATTTTACTCCCTATTTAGATGTAATATTTGAAACCTTTGGTACGGATCGGATTATGTACGGGTCAGATTGGCCGGTATGTCTTCTAGCTGCAGAATACGATGAACAGAAAAGTATTATTGATAATTATATTTCTCAATTCTCGAAAGAAGAATATATGAGTATCATGGGGAGCAACGCTAGTAACTTTTACCATTTGTAACCATTTGAAATTAAAATATGATGATAGAAACCATATCAATGATGAATAGAATATTCTCTATCCTGTTGATAATGGTTATCATGTTTTCTTGCAGGACCATTTCAGATAACCAGGATAATCCTAAGGAAATCTTGTGGTATAATAATCCTGCTGATGACTGGATGCAAGCACTTCCTGTCGGAAATGGCAGATTAGGTGCTATGATTTATGGAGACACCATCAATGAAAGGATCCAACTCAATGAGGACTCCATGTGGGCAGGTGCGGCTGATTGGGGTGATAGCCATGGAAGTCCTGACGATCTTAAGGAACTCAGGAAGCTTTTGAAAGAAAATAAGAATCACTTGGTAGATTCTCTCATTGTTGAAAAATTTTCATTCAAATCAGTCTTGAGGTCTCATCAAACCATGGGAGACCTATATGTTGATTTTGATCACCACGGCACCATTTCAAATTATAAAAGGTCGTTGTCATTGAATGATGCTATAGCAACAACTTCATACTTTATTGATGATTTTGAATTTATTGAAAAAGTATTTTCATCTGCAACAGATGATGTGCTTGTTATTCATCTTTCATCAGCACATCCCAAAGGTATAAATTGCACGCTACGACTGGACCGTCCACAAGATATGGATCATCCTACCGCCAAGGTAATTTCACTTTCTGATAAGAGTTTAAGCATGGAAGGTATGGTTACCCAATATGGAGGCAAGAAATTTTCAGAGCCATATCCAATAGAATACGGTGTTCAATTTGAAACTCTTTTAAATGTACAGAATATAGGAGGAGAGGTTAATGCAGTTGCAGATAAGTTGGAATTGTCAGGAGTTAACGAGGCGATACTTTTGGTAAGTGGGAAAACATCATTTTACCATAACAATTTCAAAGAAGCAAATAGAAAAGTAATATCTGATGCCGAGGCTTTTTCAATAGATCAACTACAGAAAAGACATATCTCCGAATATCAGGATTATTATAATAGGGTCAGTCTTGAAATAAAAGGGGAAGAATTAGATTCTTTATCCACTCTGGCGAGGATGCAATTGATAAGAAATGATTCTGTCATTGACAACAGGCTTGCAGCGACCTTATTTCAATTTGGAAGGTACCTATTAATATCTTCATCGAGACCGGGAACTAACCCTGCCAATCTTCAAGGTCTTTGGAATAACCACATTGAAGCACCCTGGAATGCAGACTATCATGTTAATATTAATCTTCAAATGAATTATTGGCCTGCCAATGTTACGGATCTTGATGAGATGAATCATCCTTTATTCAACTTTACTGAGAAGGTCCTCGAAAGAGGTAAGACTACTGCCAGGGAACAGTATGGAATATTAAGAGGAGCCATGTTTCATCATACAACCGACTTATGGGCTACCCCATGGATGCGTGCTGCCAGGGCATATTGGGGTTCTTGGATACATGGGGGTGGTTGGAT
>JABDLO010000208.1 GCA_013002995.1 Saprospiraceae bacterium
TCTGTAAACTGTGTGCAGCGTTGGCCTGTGCGATTTTAAATTTGCTATTGGTCATTAACATATTATCATGAGGCAGAGCATAGTCATCATCGAATTGATCGAGGAAAACGTAACTGGTTCTGTTCATTCCCAATGGTTGGAACACCATTTTTTGGGCCAGCGATTCTAGATCAGACTCTGTAATGTGTTCTATTACTTTTTGTAACCATACATACCCTTCGCCAGAATAACCAAACTTATCACCGGGATCATTCCTGAATTCTAATTTCCCGCTTCTCCAATTGGGCAACCCTGTAGTGTGTGATAGGACCATTTTACCTGTCACCGTAGCAGCCCTCTCATCATGATTGATATCTTCATATATAAAGTAGTCATTCAAAGGAGTGTTGAGGTCAATTAGACCTTCATCAGCCAATTGAATCACGATATACCCAAAAACACATTTACTCAATGATGCAGCTGAAAATACTGTGCTTGAAGTAACAGGTGATTTACTATCCGTGCTTTTATATCCCAGGTGGAAAGAATCTGAGATTTTACCATTTTCAATCGTTGTAAGCGTTATCCCTGGAGTATATGATTCTTTTAATAGACTATAAAGACTAGACTCGATGGATTGGGCATTGATGGCAGCATTGCTAATTATCAGGTTGAATACCATTAATAAAGAGAAAGTGAAATGGGGAAATTGCATGGAGCTTATTATTGTTTACACAAAATAAGACTTAGAAATAAAGTAATGGTTGCATATTATGATTTATGCTTGTAGGTATTGTAACAACTCAAATACAAGGAATGCCGGCCATAGAATTGCTTTTATCACTCCCCACAATCCCATCCCCAAGCTAGTGGCCTGGCCGATATAGTAAAATAAGGAACCTATAATACCCAGGCCATAGACGGAATTACAATTGACTTTATCCTTCATTTTACCCATTGAATATAGTTAGAAATAAAATGTTTATTTCATCCATGTTAATTGATAACAGTTGTTATTGCAATGAAGTACTCAAAAATGCTTTGGGCTCTTGATATACATCGCAAGAATACCCCAAGTTATGAGTATTGCCAGCATAATATAAATTACAGTATTCATCTTGTTGACATAATACAATCTATTTATAGGTATTACAATGATGAATATCAGGTAGAAAATTGATGATTATTCAGCGATTGAAGTATACAACATGTAGTAAGATGATTGCGTTTCATATTCTGATAAAATCAGTACCTTGCGCCAAATTTTGAAATTAGAATAGATAGAACTTATGAAGATATTACGCCTATTAACTTTTTTGTTTTTTTCATCACTTATTGTGACTTCCTCATTGGTGTCACAAGATCAACTTACCGTTGAGGATTATGCTAAGGCAGAAAAGATGCTTAGAAGTTATACTTCTGATAAAGTAATAAAACCATTTGTCAGACCCAACTGGCAGATGAATGGACGATTCTGGTATAATTTGAATACACCTGAAGGAAATCAAATTGTCGATTATAATCCTGTCACTAAGCGGAAACGTACGATGATAGATTCCACTGGAAGTTTTAAGGGTATGAATGGTGGCAGAGCCAGGGGATCAAACTTGGAAATTATGTCTCCTGATGAGAAGAAAGTTGCTTTTATAAGAGATTGGAATTTATGGATCAAAGACCTAGGGACCAATGAAGAGATCCAATTGACAGTGGATGGAGAAGAGAATTATGGATATGCAACAGATAATGCAGGCTGGAGGAAAAGCGACAGGCCGATTTTACTTTGGTCTCCGGATTCAAAAAAGATTGCGACATTCAAGCAGGATCAACGACATGTAAGCGACATGTACCTTGTTAAGACCACTGTTGGAGCACCGGAATTGCAATCCTGGAAATACCCACTGCCGCAAGACGATAAAATTATACAGATAGAGCGAGTTATAATTGATGTGGAGAATAAAGAAGTATTAAGATTGAATATGTCTGCAGATCCTCGGAGGGGAACATTATGTGATGATATTTCCTGTTCTGGTGGGTTTGATGATAATGTGTGGAGTGAGGACAGTCAGAAATTAGTATTTGTATCTTCTTCAAGAGATCACAAAGTTGCTACAGTAAGAATAGCAGATGCAAAAAATGGTGTTGTAAATACCATTATGGAGGAATCTGTAGAAACACAATTTGAATCAGGGAGGGGAACCATCAATTGGACCTATTTGTCTGCTACTGATGAATTGATATGGTATTCAGAAAGAGATGACTGGGGTCACCTTTATTTATACGATGCCAATTCAGGTGATTTAAAGAATCAGATCACTAAAGGAGATTGGGTGGTTACACAAGTATTAAGGATTGACGAGAAAAATCGTGTGATTTATTTTAATGCCCAGGGAAAAGAAGAAGGAAGGGACCCATATTTCAACCACTTTTACAAGATCAAGTTTGATGGTACGGGGTTGAAGCTTTTGACGCCTGAAGATGCCAATCATAGAATATCTTTATCAAAGGAGGGCTATTACTTTGTGGATAATTATTCAACTCCAACCCAGCCCAACATTGCTGTAATTAGGAAGAATGAAGGGACACTTGTCGAAGTACTGGAAGAGGCAGACATCAGTGCATTATTGGAGGCGGAATGGAAGGCTCCAGAACCATTTTCTGTAAAGTCTGCAGATGGTCAATGGGATCTTTATGGGTTAATGTATACTCCAAGCAACCTGGATCCTAAGAAGAAATATCCGGTTGTAAATTATATCTATCCTGGTCCTCAGGGAGGAAGTGTTGGAAGTAAGTCATTCTCTACTTCTAAAGGCGGACATCAGGCTTTAGCAGAATTAGGATTTGTGGTGATTGCTTTGGAAGGAAGTTGTAATCCAGGCCGATCTAAGTCATTTCATGATGCTTGTTACGGAAATATGGGTGAAAACACTTTACCTGACCAAATTGCAGGTGTAAAAGAATTAGCTAAAAAGCATTCATTCATAGATCTGAATAGAGTAGGAGTGTGGGGTCATTCAGGAGGTGGATATGCTACTGCAGCAGCTCTTCTGAAATATCCTGATTTTTACAAAGTAGGAGTCTCTCAATCCGGAAATCATGATAATAGAAACTATGAAGATGACTGGGGAGAAAGATATATAGGTCTATTACAGGCAAGTGAGGATGTTTCTGATAATTATGAGGCTCAGGCCAATCAGGTATATGCAGAAAATCTAAAGGGTAAACTCCTGCTTGCACATGGAGGAATGGATGATAATGTGCCTCCTTATAATACTTACCTATTGGTGGATGCCTTGATTAAGGCCAATAAGGATTTTGATCTTATCATTTATCCCAATGCAAGACATGGATATGGATCAGATAATCAGTATATGACACGGAGAAGATGGGATTACTTTGTTACCCACCTCATGGGAGCAACACCTCCCAAAGAATACAAAATGGGTGAACTGAAATAGAGGCTCATATAGAGATAATTAAAGAAACAAAAAGGCTCGATCATCAGTAGGTGATTGGGCCTTTTTCTTTGAATGGATTTTCACTTATTGAGTTTTACTATTAAGTCTGTCTAAAACGAAGATCTCCGGAGCTGTCTCAAAATGGGTGATTATTAGTTAAAAAATCAATTTATTTCCCAGCTCCTAAAGGGTATGAATCTGATTTTCAATGATTTATCTCTTTAGGGATTGGGTAAAAAGGAATTGAAAATTACCTATAAAGACTTATGATACAGCCCCTGTTCCGACCTTTCGGAGCAGGGCCTTTAGGCCCTGGCTTATTGTTTTTTATTGTACCTTATGTATTAGCTATTAACATAGCTTATTGCTGAAGAAGCCAGCCAAATCATTATGATTAAAAGTCCTAACCCTAAACACTGAAGGGAACGATTTACATTTTTAAATTTGGCTGCTGCAATTTTAGATAAAATGAAAATTTGTTGACCCAATTGGTCAAATAATCGATCTTCATCGACACTGATGTCAAAAAATGTTTTTGCAAATTGCTTTTCATTGCCAAATGCTGATATTACATCACCGAAGAAAAAAACATTCTTTTCATATTTGGTTTCAATCCTGGGCATAAAACATTTTATACTATAATAAACTGAAACGATGGTTACGATGATCCATCCACCTCCAAGCACGTAAAATGTAAAATGTGACTGACTCAAACCATAGATGCTTGGGAAACTCTGGTAAATTAGATTTAATAAAATACCATAAAAAGAAAGGATAAGTCCTGCTTTTATTTCTGAAGCTTTTACAAGGCTGGAGATGTAGTCGATGGTTCCCCAATAATGATCAATCAGATCTTCCTTATGCTGATTCTTTAACGAGGAAGTTTGGATAGGGGTTTTTGGATCTTTCATGGTTGCCAACAGATTAATTAGCTGATACCCGGTTAGTGGGCATAGATGTCAGATTAAGTAGCATGGCCATTTTCTTGTAAATGTCGGTATTATCCATGACTCCTCTGAATAAGTCTGCTCCCGGGCCATAAGCAAAGATCGGGACCATTGTTCCTGTATGGCCATTGGTGGAGAAATCAAGTTTCATATTCTCGTGTTCTGAGCCATCAATTATTGATAATCCTCCTGTAGCATGGTCTGCAGTTATTAACAGAAGGGTATTTTTATTCTTTTTTATAAATTTCAATACCCTCCTGATGGCATTTTCAAAACTCTCCATCCTTAAAAACAACTCATCAGATTTACCAGCATGAGATGCCCAATCAATTTGTGCCCCTTCGATCATAAGGAAAAACTGTTTATTCTGTTTGGAAAGGTACTCTAATACAGCCTTGCTAGCATATTCAAGGTGTTTCGTACCAATGCTATGCAATGCTGCAGATTCAACCCCATTAAAATAGATTTTCCTACCATTACCACTTACATCCCATTGATTTATAGGGACGTCCCAGATGTGACTGACTGATCTACCTCTTTTCTTAAAATCTGTCATATTAAAGGGACTTCCTTCGATGGTTCCATCGAAATATTGCTTTCCTCCTCCCACAATGATATCTACCTTGCAATTCATTAGATCCCTCGCAATACTATCAATATAATATCGGTTGTCCTGATGAGCATAAAATGCAGCAGGAGTTGCATCCAGTATACTGGATGTGGTAACGATACCTGTTTTCATACCTGCCTCATAAGCCGTTTCCATAATTGTTTTTCTATGGACCCCTTTTTCATCCTGCCCTACAGAGTTGTTCAATGCCTTATAACCGGTTGACATTGCCGTAGCTCCAGCCCCGGAATCGGTCACAATATTATCTGCAGAAAAAGTCTGGACAAGGCCTACGTTTTGTGCATCCTTGAATAAGTCAGATCCACTTTGTAGAACATGCGCTGTAATATGTGCCAGACCCATTCCATCACCAATCATTAAGATGATGTTGTCAGGTTGCGCCTGACTGTAAGTAACGGGTGCTACAACCTTGGGCGAGCATCCATGAAAAATAATCAGGGTGCTGAGAAAGAAAATGGTCCACTTGAATAATCTCTTCATATTTATCCTTGCCTACATCAGGTAAGTCAATTGACTGTATTGAATGTAGTAGTTATAACTACTTATCCAAGTATAAATATATATTTATTCGGGGGGAAAATGGATTGACAGGGCAAATTATACATAATATCTACTATCTGCCTGACAAAATAGTGCGTAAAGTGTCTTTCATAGGAGCACTATTGTTTTCTCTAAATGACATGTCTTCATAGAATGACAGAATGTATTCAGAAGCAACTTTACGATTTTCTTTACTTAAAAACTTACAATCTTCAAGGATTTGGATCATATCATCTTTTTTAGACTTGAAGATCTCAAGTACATCAGATAAATCATCTATGTTGTTGACGCCTCCTAAGTATACTCTTTCCTTAACATTACTGATGTTGTGGATATTATTAGGAACAGCATAAGAAGCATCTACCAGGCCTGAAAAGTCAAAATCATAAGGTACTGGAATGATGTCTCCATCTTTTTCATAGAGTTTGATATTCTTAACCATATCAAGGTTCCAGTCTCCATTGCCAATCATGTATTGAAATACAGCTAGTGTCTCTAATTGTTTTCTATCATACTTGGTCTGATCGATATTCTGAACATCCTCAATCTTGATTAACTGATGCCTGTCGGCAAATTGAGCTCCATCCTCAATTAAGAAACCATACTCTTTAGCTGTCTTATTGGTATTGCTATCAATGTACTTTACCTCTATTAACTGTACTCTGTAGCTGAGGTTAGTTATCTGATTGTATAATTTATAAGCGAGGTACTCCTTGATTAAAGTCTGGAAAGCTTCATCCTTATCTTCATGAAACATGGTAACCATCTTTAAATCATCATATTTTGCCAATCCAGCTTCTTCTAAATCTTTCTTTTTAAAATCCAGTCTTAATGGAGGAACACCCTCTGAAAACATTCTTCTGTACTTACCTCTGATGGTAAGGTCAGTTTTGAACACCCTTTCAGATCCATTTTCATCTTCAAAAGTTAAAATAGCTTTTACCTCCTTCTTACTTCTCTTGTTTTCTCTGAGGTGATTGATGTCTCCTTCAAGTGTAACAGTAACCATTTCCTTGTGTCCAATCAAGTCAAATATACTTGAAGTACCAATTGAATCAGAAGCAAATAATGCAGAACAAAACACCACACACAAACCTATCAATAACCAAGTTCTGAAGATCTTTAATATGTTAGTTTTAATGTTTTTCATTCCAAATTATGTGTTGTATCTGATTTATAAAACAAAGATATTGAAATTTTATTCTGAATATATCTTTGTTATGTTAATTAATTTTAAACTCTTTATTATATAAACTCAATAATGACTATAAAAGTTACGCAAAGTCACTTTTTCACGACGTAAGAAGTGAAAATTTCGATAAATTAGAATACAATCCATTAAAAATAGGGGGTTTATGTATTCAGTAGGTGTATTATATAGACGTATTCTAACTGTAAAAGTTGCATGGGGTTTTCCAAGTTTTTTATAATTTATTACGCTTTAGTAGAATTATTGGAATAGCTCAGTAAGACCATAGAAATAGAGGATTGGCTCACGGATTAAATGATTCATCTCTTTCCTTTTTAATCTTGAAGCCTGAGATCTAAGCATTTTGAATAATTGGCGACCTCTCTGAAATCTGTAACTTTTTGAAGTTAAAGAAATAAAAGCCTATGAATTCAATAAGGTCATACATAAACAGGCTATAGTTTTTGAATTTAGTTTCAGTTTATAATATGTGTATAACATACAGCATGATCTCCCTTGCACCCCGCACTTTTGTATAGCTTATTGGCTTTAATATTAGATTGCTCAGTGATAACAAAAACTTTGTCACACCTTTCCGATTCAGCGAGCTTGAAAAGATATTCCATCAACATTTTTCCATAACCTTTACATTGAAAAGATTCTTCAATTCCGACTTCATAAACAAACAATTCTTTACAAAGCCTGGTGATCATATCAATAATGTATGCCGTCGCACCACCTATTACTTTTCCTTCATATGAAACGGTAACTATAATATTAGATTCTTGAGAAAGAATTGCTTTGAGGTGAATGATATCATGATTTCTTTCAGGATAACAAACCTTCATAAGTTGATAAGCTTTCTCTTTTTGAGGTGATTTTATTCTCTGTATTTGGATCATGATTCCCTGAATTTATTAATTGCATTTGATTATTGAAGGAACTCAACGACGTTATTACCCAACTCAACGATCAAAATTGGGTGTGGAGATGTAGAAAATGATTTTTGAGTCATTGAATTATTACACATAACACTAAATTTAATCGATTATGAAAAAAGTTAGCATTTTAAGTTTAATAGCATTCATTATTTTCATTACCGGATGCATTCCTTCCATACACCCGATTTACACTGATGAGAACAGAATGGTGAATGATTCCATTCTAGGTTCATGGGCTTTATATGAAGATGATAATATCAATTTAAGCTTCAGCATTAAGTCAGATTCAAAAGAAGATCAGGAAGAAGGAGAAAAAATGATGCAAGAACTTCTTAATGAAGAGAAAAAGCCTACAAGTACCTGGACTTTTGAGCGAGCTGCAAATATTACCGGAGAAATAAAAATTTCAGGAGGTTCAGGATCTATTAATTTATATCCAGGGGCGCCTTCATTGCTTAATGAAAAAACCACCATTACCCATCAAGAGGAATTGCCATTCTATATTTTAACACACCGACAGAAGCAATTATTTGATACCATAGAGACCGTTATGATTGTAAATATGACCCAAATAGGAGAAAACACCTTCATGGATTTTTATCCTTATACATTGAAAGATGAGAGGGTAAGAGGAAGATTTGCTTCTAATTTCATCAACGGGCATACTTTCGCAAAGGTTGTTGTTCAAGAAGGTCAGATTGAGGTGTTGCCCTTAAATTACGACTACATGACCAAATTGATAAAGGAAAAAAGAATAAGGCTGAAACACGAGAGACTTGGAGAGGACGATATTATTCTTACTGCTTCGACCAGTGAATTGAGGTCATTCCTCAGGAAATACGGGAATGATCAGAGATTATTTGAAGATGCAGAATACCTCACGGTAAATTGAATTCTATGAATCATTTCTTAAAAATTATCCAGAGTACTTATTTCCAGCAATTGGTATTCTGGATCGTTTCGTTCTTATCACTACATGCGATTTTTACAATTGACTACAACAATGGATGGAGTGATGTTCTATTTACGCTTCTATTTCATATACCACTTTTCATCATAGTAATTCTAAACATCATTGCAATTGAAAAAACGCTCGATAAAAAGCATTTTGGGTTATACGCTGTTTATTTTCTAAGTCTTTTATTCCTGGGGTGGTTGTTGTTTAGCTATGGGTTTGAAATAATTACTGATTTAATAGCTCCTCGATTTTACTTCACGCTCTTTTATTCAGGCATGGAAATATTGCAATTTGTAATGAGCTACCTGATCATTTCTTTTTTGCTGATAATGACACGCAACTGGTTCATGATTAAAGAGAAGACTTCCATACTGGAAAGAGAGCATCATCAAGCTAGTCTCAATCTCTTAAAGTCCCAGATCAACCCACATTTTTTACTCAACAGCCTGAATAATATTTATTCTCTATCCAGTGAAAACCCTAAAGTCAGAAACTATTTAATCAAGTTAAGTGAAGGATTAAAGTATATGACCTATGAAACAACAGAAGATCTGGTTTTACTGGATGATGAATTGAATTATCTGGATAATTATGTGGAATTGGAAAAGTTAAGATTGCAAAATTCTAAAGATGTCCGTTTTCTAGTGAAAGGTAGCACAGAAGGTTATCTCATTCCTCCTTTATTGTTGATACCATTTGTAGAAAACTGTTTCAAACATTCCAATAGACTACATCCGATCATTAATATAAACATAAATGTAGTTGATGATCATCTCATCCTCAATGCTGAAAATACAATGAGTCAAGAACAAGTGACACCTGGAGGCCTTGGAGTTGAAAATGTAAAACAGAGATTGAAACTTCTTTATAAGGAGCACTATGAATTAAATATCTCTAAGAAGAGCAATACTTATAAAGTATATCTAAAACTAAACCTTGAAAAGCATGGCTTATAAATGTATGATTGTAGATGATGAGCCACTGGCCCGCAAAGTTATAAGAGAATATCTGGATGATGTTCATGAGCTTTCATTGGGACATGAAAGCGGATCTCCTATAGAAGCAATTGAAATTTTAAAAAGGAATGAGATCGATGTGTTATTCCTTGATATAAACATGCCTAAATTGGACGGATTTCAAGTATTGAATCAACTCAAGGAGCCTCCAATCGTAATTTTTACTACCGCGTATTCAGAATATGCAGTTAAGGCATTTGAAGTAAAGGCATTTGACTATTTGGTCAAGCCCATTTCTTTTGAACGATTTCTTCAATCCTGCAATAGGGTAGTGGCACACCTTGCAGGTAATAATGATGAAGGGAAAGATGAACCTGATGCAATACTTATAAAAGAAAATAAGCGCTTGTATAGGATATCACCTGAAAGTATATACTATATAAAAGCATTTGGTGATTACATTAGGATCTTTACGGATACTAAAACCTATATTGTTAAGGATCGGTTACAGAAATTCAGTAAAGAATTGAATGACCGATTTCTTAAAGTACATCGTTCATATGTGGTCAACCTGGACCATATCCACTATCTGGAAGGTAATCACCTTGTAATTGATGATAAAAAAATTCCTGTTTCTGAAACCTATCGGAATGAACTGATTAATCGGATTTAAATATTGGTATACCATCCCATTTTTAGCCAGGCTCTATTTCTACTTCCGGGTTCCAGAATTTTATCTGTTCTGAAATCAATCCCGATCTGAAATTTATTGGTAGCATTTTGATAATAGCCAATGGCTATATTTATTCTGTTTTCCATATCAGACTCACTGGGCACATATGAATAAATGACTTCGTCAGATAATATTAAGTAAATCTCACCAGGGTTTAAGTCCAGGCCTTGTAAAGGTTTTTCATAAGAAAATCGATACCTGATTCTATATTGGTCAGATGCATCTGGCAAGTAGGTCTGGTCTGCTCTTATCCTGTGTCCCATTCGAGCATGATCTCGTAGTACAACAAATGAGATCTGTTGAATACTTCTGAAAGTATTATGGCCTTCTTCAACTCTGTATTGCATGCCCAATGTCAGATTCTGGAATGGTGTCAGCTTATGAGAGATAAAAGTCTGAAGATCTGTACGGTCGTGAAAATAATTCCAGTCTTTATTTACTGCTTCATTATCGAAAAATAAACCATGCATGGACTCCACTTTGAAAGTGTACTTATATCCTTTACCGATTTTTGTGGATACAGCGATTTCAGGAAACAGACCCCCATAAAAAGTTTGGGTATGGCCAGTTGCTGCTGTAATCAGAAAAAATGTAAATAGGATTATTGCTCTCAGCATTAAAAATCCAGGTTATCAGTCGTCAGTAATTGCACTTTTCTTTTGCTGATGATTTCACCGTCATTGGAGAACAATCCTTCCCAAAGATTAAATTTATCCTCGGAAGTGCTGAAATATTCAATTTCGTATCTGTGGATTATATCTACACTTTTATTACCCTGAATGTATTGAACAACCAGATCTGGATTACCTGAAAGTTGTTTTTGAATCTTCCTGATCTTAAAATTATCGTCTTCTTCATGCAGTGTCTGAGAAAGGGTCTCCCAGGTGTCTTTGGGTATGTCCTTCCAATCAATATCAATCTCCACATCTTCAAGAATTCCGCTGGTGTCAAATTCGACACTATGCTTTAAATCGCCCCATTTTAGTTTGGCCTCAAAACTTTTGAGGCCTGATGTTTCTTCAAAATACCATTTTACTTTGGCCAGTGGAAAAGTAACATCAACCCATTCAACAGCTACCTGGGGA
>JABDLO010000248.1 GCA_013002995.1 Saprospiraceae bacterium
CTTCATAGATTCCAAGATCAAGATTACTGATCCCTGTTTCTGTCAAGGTAAAACTGCTTGTCGTAAAAGCCCCGTTCGCTCCCGTAACATCTGAGTCAACAGCATCATCTCCTCCTACATCAGCAGGGGATGCCAGGAAGCCTTCCATCACTTCAAAGCCTACATAATACGATCCTGCAAGAACATCTACAAATTCATATGATCCAGCAGCTCCGTTCAGAATTGCCGTCGTCGTCATTGATACCTCATCTCCTGAAGTATTGAATAATCTTACTACGATACCATTACGGCCAGGTTCTCCTCCTTCTCTGATCCCATCTTCATCACTGTCCAACCATACCCTACCTGCTATATTTCCTAGTTCCGGCTCTTCATAGATTCCAAGATCCAGGTTACTGATCCCTGTTTCTGTCAATGTAAAACTGCTCGTCGTCAAGGATCCATTCGCACCAGTAACATCTGAATCTACTGTATCATCTCCTCCAACATCAGCAGGGGATACCAGGAATCCTTCCATCACTTCGAATCCTACATAATACTCACCAGCAAGAATGTCAACAAATTCATATGACCCCGCAGCTCCATTCAAAATTGCAGTGGTTGTCATCACCACTTCTTCTCCTGAACTATTGAATAATCTTACTGCAATCCCGTTTCGGCCAGGCTCTCCAGCTTCTCTGATTCCATCTTCATCTGTATCTAACCACACCTCACCTGAAATATTACCTCGGAATTGAAATCCAAAATCTACATTATCAAATCCATTGAAATCTAAAGAAAATAAATCAGTCGAAAATGGCTCAAATGTTCCTGTTACATCAGAATCGATAGAATCATCACTTCCTGTATTAGGGATGGTAGATGAAATATTTTGATCCAAATCAAAAGTTAAATAATAATCCCCAGCTAGGATATCCTCGAATAGATAAGTTCCATTTTCATCTGTTGAAGTCATTCCAATAATTTCCATATTGCTATCAAAAAGATTTACAATGACTTCACTATATTTTGGTTCATCGGGTTCCCTTAGTCCATTATTATTTGTGTCATTCCAAACTATACCGTTTATATCTCCCAACTCTATAACTCCTGCATTAATGAAGTTGGATTGGCCAGGAACTTCAAAATCACTTGTTGTCCAACTTCCGTTTTCTTCTGTTACATCTGAATCCATGGATTCATCCATTCCAATATTAGGAAGGGTTACTTCAAATATTTCATCGACTAAAAACTGAATATAGTATGTTCCTGCAAGAACATCTTCCAGATTATACATACCGGAAGAATTAGTAGAGGTTCTGGATACTTCTACACCTATGGCATTGAACAAAATAATTTCAATTTCAGGAATAGTTGGTTCTCCTCCTTCAAGTATACCGTTACCGTTAACATCCTTCCAAACTATGCCATTAATTCCACCTAGCTCTAATAAACCAAGGTCCAAGAATGGTATTCCCGTATTAGTTAAGTTAAAGGTGGACGTTGTGTAAAGTCCGTTTTCTCCTGTTACGTCAGAATCAATGGTATCATCTCCTCCTACGTCAGCAGATGTGGCAATCATACCTCCTTCTACTTCAAACTGGATGTAATAACTGCCCGCCAGTACATCTTCGAATAGATAACTGCCAGCCATTCCATTCAATATTGCAGTTGTACTTCGATCCACTTCTACTCCGTCACCATCATACAAGACCACTTCCACTCCATTGCGGCCAGGTTCGCCCGAGTCTCGCAATCCATTCCCATTCTCATCTTTCCATACCCTCCCTGAGATATTGCCAAGCTCTAATAATCCTATATCTAGATTTTCCTGGCCATTGATATCTAATGTAAATGTCGAAGTTGTAAACGGTCCATTTGCTTCTGTCACATCAGAATCGATGGTATCATCTCCTCCTACGTCAGATGATGTGGCAATCAAGCCTCCTTCTACTTCGAACTGGATGTAATAACTGCCCGCCAGTACATCTTCGAATAAATGACTGCCAGCCATTCCATTCAATATGTCTGTTGTATATCGACCCACTTCTATTCCATCACCATCATATAAAACCACTTCTACTCCATTGCGGCCAGGTTCGCCTGAGTCTCGCAATCCATTCCCATTCTCATCTTTCCATACCTTCCCTGAGATATTACCAAGCTCTAATAATCCTATATCTATATTTTCCTGGCCATTGATATCTAATGTAAATGTCGAAGTCGTAAAAGGCCCATTCGCTTCTGTTACATCAGAATCAATGGTATCATCTCCTCCTACGTCAGCAGATGTAGCAATCAAGCCTCCTTCTACCTCGAACATGACATAATATTGACCTTGATCAATTTCATTAAATTTATATCCATCCAGACTGCTGGTTTGATAACCAACTACTGTATTATCTGTATCAAATAATGTAACTCCAATTCCAATAATTTTCGGTTCCTGCCCTTCTCTTATCCCATTACCATTTACATCCTTCCAAATCAAGCCACTGATACTTCCCTGTTCAATTATACCAGCATCAAGGTTTTCAATATCACCGGGAAGAACAATGGTAGGTGAAGTCACATTTCCCGAATGGTTCATGAAATCAGAATCAATCAAATCATCACCCTGATCAGCACCAGTAATCCTATAGGAATCCGGTAGAGTTATGATAACCTGATAATTTCCGGGAATTATTCGATTAAAAGAATAGCTCCCATCTGGGTCAGATAATAAGGTCGATACAAATTCTTGGCTGACTATATTGAATAGTTGCACTTCTATATTGCTCAATAACTGCTCCTCATTATCCCTTAACCCATCTTTTGAAGCATCATTCCATACCAGTCCCGATATATTACTAATCGCCACAAGTCCTGCATCAATATTATTTAGGATAACACCTTCAATAATCTCTATCGCGTCAGATATAATACGAGTTCCATCATCATTGAAATCAGAATCCAGGGATTCATCTCCATCATCTTTACTTGTAGTTGTGAAATCTTCATGTCCTTCAACTACAATCTTGTATTGCCCGGGTTCAACGGCAATAAATTCATAATAACCGGATTCATCAGTTATTGTTTCTTCTATAATTACTCCCTCATCTGTGATAATCTGAACATTAACATCGTTCAATCTTGGTTCATCATTATTTCTGATACCGTCGAGTACAACATCATTCCATACGACTCCATTGACATCTCCACCCGGAAGCATAAATCCTGCATCGATATTATATCTTACTTCATCATACCCCAATGAATCATTGAGTAAAACCAACAAACCTGAAACATCTGTTATATCAGAATTCCTATCAAAATCAGAATCGTTAGAATTAGTTGGAATAAGGTCAGAATTTAAGTCAATTGAAAGAATGTAAGGAGCAGGAAATAAGGGGCCAAAGGAATAAGCTCCGGCTATACCACTATTGACAGTTTGAAGTAGATCCCCATTGGCATCATTAAGTGTTAGAATTGCTCCCTGTATGCCACTTTCACTATCATCCTGTAGTCCATTTCTATTCTCATCAAACCATACATAGTCACCAATAAATGCAGGAATTACATATCCAGCATTGATTCCCTTCACCTCAAACCCCGGTGTTATGACAATATTTCTAGTCAGACCATTGTCTTTTACATCACTATCTATTAGATCATCAACCCCAATATTCCTATAAGTAAATAAAAGGGTTGAATCTTGATAAAATTGTACCTGGTAAGTTCCTTCATAAATGGAATCAATAACATATCTGCCGTTCTGATCAGCTGTGACAGTCCTTATTACCTCACCATTAGATAGGAGTTTAACATTTGAACCAGCAACTTGAATTTCACCTTCTTCAAAGGTACCGTTGACATTCTCATCCATCCATACAATTCCATCGATACTTCCGGGACGAGGCCTAAGGCCTAAATCAATAGAAAGGTCATTTACCCCGGATTTGATAATAATATCATCTGTAATGTATGGAGGTTCTGATGTTACAATATCAGAGTCCTTTAATGAATCCATACTTACTTGATATAAGGTGGATTCATATCCAAATGGTGGAATTATTTCCACAATATAATTTCCAGGAATTATTGAATCAAACGAATACGATCCTGTCTGATCCACAATAATAGTCTCAATGACTTCAGATCCATTCAGTAATCTCACTTCAGTCCCTTCGAGTCCTTCTTCTCCCGCATCCTGGATTCCATTTCTATTTTGATCCAACCATACAAAGTCTCCTATACTTCCGTATCTGAAAAATCCGGCATCTACCGTATCTTGAACTCCTCCTTCCAGGAAAGTGATATTTCCTATGGAAGCCATTTCATCAATATCACTATCCAGTTGCGGATTTCCTCCAACTTGTATTGTAGGTATCCATTCTTGTATGGTGAGAAACTCCATTGAGTACGTCCCAACGTATAATTTATTGAATTCATAATATCCTGACGAATCTGTGCTTGTTGTTGCAAGCTGAATATCGTTTTGAAACAAATGAACCTCAACTTCCTGGATTCCTTTCTCATCTTCATCCTGAAGCCCGTTGGCATTACAATCCTCCCAGACAAAGTCACCAATGATTAATTCCTCTGCCAATCCAATATCAATATCCAAATTGTCATCATCTCCCAATGTAAATATCCTGGATGTACCTGATCCATTGCTTTCATCAATGTCACTATTCAATGAGTCGATGGTGAGATTGATGGGAGAAAACAAATAAGCTTCGGGTAAATCGACTTCAATATAATAGTCATCCTGGGCCAATTCTTCAAAAAGATAATTCCCCAATGAATCGGAAACAGTTGCATCTATAAAAGCACCCTCTGCTGTATAAAGCCTGATTTCTAAACCAG
The DNA here is from genome assembly GCA_013002995.1 of Saprospiraceae bacterium. Classification (GTDB taxonomy): domain Bacteria; phylum Bacteroidota; class Bacteroidia; order Chitinophagales; family Saprospiraceae; genus JABDLO01. Next base: position 4,828 of record JABDLO010000248.1, read on the forward strand.
GATAACCCTGTTCTCCCTCATCTTGTAGTCCATTGGCATTTAAATCCACCCAAACTTTATTTCCTAAATCCGGACGGATACAGGATTCAAAAATATATGGCCGACAACAAGTAAAAGTATTGTCGCTGTAATCAGTCACGTCTACGCATATCTCATATCTGCCATATTCAGCTGTACCTTGACCGAGATTAATTATATCTGCTTTTTCATATTGAGATACCAATTCAAATTGTCCATGCCATCTCCAATTGTATTCTTTGATATTCGGAATATGTGTAGCAGAAAAACTCACACAATCACCATCACAAAACCTGAATACCTCAGTATAGTATACTTCTACGGTCACATAATCTATCATTGCAGTGACTTCCTTGCTTCCAGATCCATTTCTTAATTGAATGGCTACCCCAAATTCTGAAGAATTGATATCTTCTGTATTCCAATAGGTCCCCCATGTTTCACTTTCTAATCCATATGCCCAGGTGCCATCTTCTTCACTCCACTCTTCATGATCGTATCCTTTACCAGCCTGATTAGTACCTGTTATCTCCCCAAATCCATTTTTTAACTTAACTGCCCTTTCTCTAATATATCCGTCTCCTTCAGCCTTTCCTTTCACCCTAACAATGATTCCTTCAATTTGAGAGTCATCCGGAATCTGAAATCCAAAATTGGTAAAATGAATCATTTCACCTGTTTTTAAAGGCGCGAGAGGTAGTTCAGCATATTGATCATCAGAACTGATAACATCAGATGAATTTTCCCAATCTATATAATACGGAAGTTTACTTTGACGTACAGTGTTCACCTGTCGGTGCATGTCCACTACCGGCAATTCTTGCTTTACTAAAATAATACATGATTCCTGTTGTCCCTGCCCATAAACAAAAGTAGCACAGCACAATGCTATGCATACCCATACACAGATACCCAACGGGTAGTAGTTTTCCCTTCTGAGGCCCATTGTAGCTTAGTCTTGGTTATTAATCTTATATATAACAGAATACCTTAAATTATTCCATGCTATATCATAGACAAATATAAATAAAAATTTTCTATATATATAAAATATTTTAATTTGAATAGGATTGAATAAATTCTATGGTAATCCTACTTTGTTGTCATAATTAACTTCAGAATGTTAGTGGCGAATGAGTGGATAATTAATTCTATCTTAATTTGGGGCAATCCTTTAATGCATTGCAATCTGTTTGTTAACTTTCAGAAAATTTAATGACCATGCTTAGATTCGCTTGTTCTTTACTCCTAGTTATAGGATTTACAGCTTTTTCATTTGCTCAAAATACTGGCATTGAAAACACCATCGAGAAATTGTTTCAAGGCATGCTTAATGGAGATAGTACCATGGTGCATGCATCATTTCATGATGATGTGAGCATGTACACCACTTTTATTGATGATAAGGGAGAAAATCAATTGCGTAAAGGAAGTCTTTCATCTTTCCTTAATGCAGTTGGATCTCCACATGAAGAAGTATGGAACGAGGTGATATCTAACTTAAAAATTGAGGTTGATGATGGCCTTGCTCAGGCATGGATGAATTACTCATTTTATGTAGGAGATAAATTTAGTCATTGTGGAGTAAATACAATGCAACTGATTAATGTTGGAGATCAATGGAAAATCCTCCACTTAATTGATACAAGAAGAAAAGAAAATTGTAATGATTGATCACTTCCACCCTCTCGCTTGAGCATCCACTTTTATTTGTTCCCAGGCCAACTTTGGTGACTCATCATGATTTTTCAATCCAAGCGTACCGAGGTATTCTAAAAAAGGGCCATCTGTACTTCCATAATACTCACCATAAAACTGTGAGGTCTGATCGGAAATATCATGCATCCAGTTGATTTGAACAAATTCGATTTTTGAATGGTGATCATCCCAAAACTTAAACAACCAATGGTAGAATTCAGCTTGTTTTTCCTCTGAACTGTTGCAATGTACATTGCCTGACTGAAATCCAATCTCAGTAAAATAGATTTTAGAATCTACCAAATCCAATACACGATCCAACTGTTCTTCAATTAACTCCAGATCATGCACTCTAAATTGATTATCCTGAGGATAATAATTTAACATTGCAACATCACTCAATTCAATAACACTGATAATCTGATCTACCTCATCACCAAGTAAACTATCAGTGATTGTGGTTTTAGCTCCGTATTTTATGTCAGGATAAAGCCTCTTTAAATGGGTTATGGATTCACTCATAAATATTTCAAACTGATCCCACTGATCTCCTTGAAGAACATAGTTTATTTCATTGCCTAAGCTGATATAATCTACTGTCACTTTATCCGGAATTGTCTCAAGAATCCATTCCATAAGTGAGGTAAAAGATAATATATATTGAGGATGATTATACGGTAAATCATTTAAATACGGAGGATCCGTTCGTTTTACTGTATTGATTGTGGCTAGTGAAATTCCAATATCTATGTCGTTATCTGCATAGAACCCTACAGCTTGCAGCAGTCCTTGTGGATCACTGTAAACTCCTTCTTCACTTTCAAAATAAGTCCATTCAAGATTCAATTCTACCAGTTCAACACCTACTTCCTGCATAGCTGCAAAAGTTGTCGAAAACCCTGAAACTCCGTCTGAGGGAGAAATATTAATTTTTCTTTTTCCTTTCTGAAAAGGGTTTTCTGGAACCTGGATTTCATAAGCGGTATCTGTCTCATTTGAATCCTCAGAACAACTCCCCAGAAAAGTTATCATTGTCAATAACAAAATTATTATTCCCAATTGATTCATGCCTTTTATGATGAGACAATAGCTACAGCAGAAATGTATCAATAGCTCGGAGCATTAAGTAATCTTTAAGATTGTAATCCTATAAAGCCAGTTCAAATAAGATCAGATCTTTCCATATTTCCCCTCCCATAGCTTTTCTATTTTCTCCAGAGACCTCCCTTTCGTTTCAGGTATGAACTTCCATGTGAAAATTATAATGATGATAATGAAGAAAATAAAAATGAAATATGGTAGTGATCCATTCCAAATTTCACCTGTATTGGCTTCACTTTCAACAACAATCGGAAAAGACTGTGAAACCACATAATTGGCTCCCCACTGTACAGCAACTGCAATTGACATTCCAATACTTCTTATTGAATTAGGGAACATTTCTGAAAGAAGTACCCACACGATAGGTCCCATTGACATGGCAAAGGAGCCCACAAAAAACAGGATACCGATGAGTGAGATTATTCCGACATTGCTGGTCATCAGTGTCACTCCAAGTAAGGCAAATCCTATGATCATGCCCACTGAACCAATCATGATCAATGGTTTCCTGCCCCAGCGATCAACAGTATTCATTGCAAGAATTGTGAATGCTACATTCACACCAGCCAATAATATCTGCTGTGCAAGAACATCTTCCTGGCCGAATCCCAATGCTTTTTCAAAGATGTCTGCACCGTAATATAAGACTGCATTAATACCTGTAAATTGTTGCAATCCTGAAATGACCAAACCAATTAGTATGATTGGAAATACAGACTTCTTAAAAATCTCTTTTAACGGCAATCCTCCTTCTTGCTGAATGGATTCTTCGATTTCCTCAATTTCTTCATTAGCAAGCTCTTCTCCGTGAATCTTGTCAAGCACCTGGTAGGCCTCTTCTCGACGTCCTTTAAGCATCAACCATCGAGGGCTTTTTGGTACCAGGAATAGCAACAACAAGAATAGTAAACATGGAATAAGCTCGGACCAGAACATCCATCGCCAACCCGTATTGAGGTTGTAATCTTCTGACTGACCACTCCCGATATAATAAGTAACGAGAAAGACTATGAAGAAGCCAATAACAATTGCCATTTGGTAATAAGTCACCATTTTCCCTCGAATATTGGCAGGAGATAATTCTGCAATATACATAGGAGCATTCATTGATGCTATTCCGATACCCAATCCTCCAATAAGCCTAAAACAAACCAAGAGGGTAACCGATTCCGGAAGGAAGCCGGGTAATCCTGACCCCCATGCAGATATGGTAAATAGTAGTGCTGAAAGTATTAGTGAACTCTTTCTTCCAAATTTTTTACTAAGAGGTCCAGCTACCAGAGCTCCAACAAAGCATCCCAAAAGAGCACTTCCTACAACCCATCCTTTCAATGCTGCTGATAAATCAAAGTACTTACTGAAATAAAACTGTGTTCCATTGATTACTCCTGTATCGTAACCAAATAAAAATCCACCTAGAGCAGCAATGCTGCTGATCATAATTAAGAAGCCCTTTCTGCCCATTTCTACTTATTTTAAAATTGAATTGTTGAAGATAAAAGACTTGAATAGAAATTCTCATTAACCCGATAAATTAATTCCTAATCAAAACCTCTTTGCTAAACCCACAAGGGAAATGTGACTCAATTAAAAATTGATAATTATTTGAAGAGATCGTCTACTTGTGACTTGCAGCCTGGGATAAAAGTCTTATCCCTTTAAGGGTTAGATATTCATCTATTATATCAAACTCTGGCCTCAATTCTCTGAGAATTTCTCTTAACCCTCCGGTTGCAATGACTTTGTATGGCTTTTTTACCTCTGATTTAATACGCACAAGCAATTCTTTTACGAGCCCAATATATCCATAAAGAACACCAGCTTGTATGGCATGTATGGTATTCTTTCCTATCACAGTATCGGGGATTTTGACAGGAACACTAGGCAATAAGGATGTCCCTTTGCTTAAGGCTTGTATTGAAGTCTTTAAACCGGGAGTAATGGTTACTCCCAGAATTCCTTTAGTAAAAGAAGCTATGGTAAAACTTAGGGCTGTACCAAAGTCCACAATTATAAAGTCATCTTGATATTCTCTCGTTGCTGCATAAGCATTAGCTACAAGATCTGACCCGATTTCATATGGCTTAGGAACTTGCATATCCAAAGAAGAGAAAAGCTCACCATTTAAGATGATGGCTTCTAATCCAAGATATTGTTTGATGGCATTAAATATGGAATCCGTCACTTCTGAAACAACAGAGCTGATGACTACTTTATTTATACCTTGGACATTGATTTTATTTTCTAATAAAATGTGAGAGATTGCATTGGAATAGTACAGTTCCGGTTCTTCTCTTTTTGTTTCTAAACGGATGATATCTGCCCATTCACCTTCTTTATACCATGTTATTACGATATTGGAATTCCCGATATCAAATATTAATTCCATTTGATAATTTTACCTTAAAAATACTACCTGGGGTGCGAAATTGCACCTGATACGTTATTTAATTGGTAATAAATAATACCAGCTCTTAATGTCTATATGACACTAAGTTGTATATTTACAGGATAAAATTTTTAACTAAATCATATTAGCCACAATGAATACTTTAAAGAACTTAACATTTTTGATGCTTTTAGGTGGATTATTCATGACATCATGTGCAAGTGATGAAGATTTTCACACTGCTACAATAAGTATCACTGCTCCTACTGGAGATATCACAGTTGAACCAGGTGCAGCTATAACTTTTGCCGGGACTATTTCAGACACTGATGGTCTCTCTTCACTTGAAATCACTTCTGATGTAGGTATCAGTGCAAGTGAATCAATAAGTGGTACTGAGCATACTTTCAGCTACAATGCTTCTGCTCCTGCAACTGATGGGGACTATTCAATCTCAATGGAAATTGTTAATTCTGCCGGAAACTTAACAACTGCAAGAAGAGGTGTTACTGTTGCAACAGCAGATCCTTGTGAATCTGCTGACATGACAATTGTTGTAGTTACTGTACCTGATAATACGCCAGGTGATGCAATGATTGAAATGGTAGGAGGATTCAACGGATGGCCTGGTGAATTGGATGCCAATTATGTTTTAAACAGAAGAAATGATGGAACTTATTGTCTTCCTGTTACAGTAGACAATGGAGTTGAATTCAAATTCAGAAGAGACGGAAGCTGGGATAAGGTAGAAAAAGATGCTGCTGGTGAAGAAATTGGTAACAGAGCTTTCACTGCAGATCCAGGAAATGAAGTGCAGTACACTGTAGAAAAGTGGGCTGACCTATAATTAAGATCTGTGCTTAAAAAACAAAGAAGGCTTTCACAAATTTGTGAAAGCCTTTTTTTATGCTCAAAGACAACAACTCATGTTTTTAATCCCTTCTACAATAGGATCATATTATGGATTTCTTACTTTTAGTCGTTAAATAAGTTCCGAAAACCTTGAGTTTTAATAATTGCCTGAGATAATAGGAATCTGTATTTCTGAACTAACAAGAGAAAACCAATAATAAATGAAGTTTTCATTCATTGATTACACTGTTTTTATCGTCTATGCTTTAACCATCGTTGGCATTGCATATTGGGTAACGAGAAAAAAAGATAAGACTTCAGAAGATTATTTCCTTGCGGGAAAATCACTTCCCTGGTGGGCAATTGGTGCTTCTTTAATTGCAGCCAATATTTCTGCTGAGCAATTCATCGGCATGTCCGGTTCCGGATTTGCAATCGGTCTTGCTATTGCATCATATGAATGGATGGCAGCTATAACGCTGCTGATTGTGGGTAAGTTCTTCCTTCCCATATTCATGGAGAAAGAGCTGTACACCATTCCAGAATTTATAGCTAAGAGGTATAGTAAGCGTTTAAAAACAATACTTGCAGTCTTTTGGATTGGATTATACATATTTGTTAATCTGACTTCAGTTCTTTATCTGGGTGCCACTGCTCTCGATACCATTATGGGTAGCGGTGACGGATCCATCTTGATGGAATGCATAATCGGCCTTGCAGCTTTTGCGGCATTATACTCATTGTGGGGAGGATTGGGAGCTGTAGCTTGGACAGATGTTATTCAGGTAGTATTGCTGATCGTTGGTGGATTGATTACAACATACATCGCTTTGACACATGTTGCCCCCGATGGAAGTGCATTTACTGGTCTTTCGACAATATACGATGAGGCTTCAGAAAAGTTTTCAATGATCCTGGATAAAGGAGAAATCATAACCCCTAATGGACGCGATGCATGGCTGGATCTGCCTGGTCTTGCTGTTCTCATAGGTGGAATGTGGGTAGCCAATCTTTATTACTGGGGTTTCAACCAATACATCATTCAGAGAACCCTGGCTGCTAAATCACTAAAAGAATCACAAAAAGGTATAGCATTCGCAGCATTCCTGAAGCTCTTAATCCCATTGATCGTGGTGATCCCTGGAATAGTGGCCTATGTATTAAATGCAGGACCTGATGGTGTTGTAACCGCCCAAACCGTTGATCCTACCTTCCTGGGTGAAGCAGGTAATATCATAAATGATAATGCCGCTCCATGGCTGATCAGCAGTTTCATACCTACAGGATTGAAAGGCCTTGTACTGGCCGCTCTTTCAGCTGCCATTGTATCATCACTGGCATCAATGCTAAACTCAACTGCAACCATCTTTACGATGGATATATATAAGCCATTCTTTAATAAAGAATCTTCAGAAAGCAACCTGGTAACTGTAGGTAGAATTTCTGCAGCAGTTGCTTTAATTATTGGAGTTGTTCTTGCGCCACAATTAAATAATCTAGGGCAGGTATTTCAATACATTCAGGAGTATACAGGAATAGTAAGTCCAGGAATTCTAGCAGTATTCATGCTAGGCTTATTCTGGAAGAAAACAACCAATCGAGCAGCAATATGGGGTGCCTTAATATCTATACCTGTTGCTTTTTATTTCAAAGTAGCTCCTAACGGGTGGGCAGATAGCGGATTCTTCCTCAATCTCCCATTTATGGATCAGATGTTCTGGACCTGGATCATAACTATGATATTTATGATCATAATCAGTTACATGGAAAACAAAGGTGCAGATCATGAAAAAGGAATACCATTATCAAGATCAACCTTTGCAACAGATAAGGTATTCAATATCAGCTCTACAGTCATCATTCTTATTTTAATTGTACTTTATTTTGTATTCTGGTAAATAAGTAATGCAATAAAAAAACTCCCTTTCTCAGGATCGAAAGGGAGTTTTAAAATATCACGGGATAATTTCTTAGGGTCGTACTGCCTTATTATTCAATAACGAAAGGTAATTTCTTTGGTTATCAAATATCATTTTAATCTTGTCTTTTAAATTCGATGACATCCCATCATTCATCATACGCTTGATGATTTCCAATCGTGCATTTTCACATTTCAATATCTTCTTTATCAGCTTAAATTGTGAATTGGTCTTTTGTGATAGTGCATCATAGTAATCAGCATCAATAAGACTCTTAGGTGGAGTGGAAACTATGTCCTTGACTGCCTCATTCTCTTCTGGCAGTAAATTAATAGAAGACTCTTTCAATTCAATTAACGAATCAAGTAATTCTGGTTCGATCATATCAACCTGATACAATCGTCTGATATGATATAAATCATGCCTCAAAGTCTGTCTAAACAAGGGAATCATATATACTGTATTTGTTCTATTTCTTTTCAAGATTAATTATTTCAGTTGTTATTAGTTTCACGATTGATTCCATTGGATGCCATGCTGAGTGTTTTTTCCTTCAGCATACTTTTGAGGTTTTCACCACCTTTTATCCCGAAATCAAGCGTTCTGATAGGAAATGGAATCATAACATCATTGGCATCAAATGCTTCTTTGATTGCTTTTATTCCACGACTCTTTTCTACCAGGTAATCTAATTGTGATGGCTCTGTCAACCAATACCTGACTTTGAAATTTATAGAAGAGTCTCCGAAGTCAGTGTATACTATCTCGACAGGTTTCTCCTGACAGATATTAGGCAAAGATTCTATGGCATCAACAACTACTGATTCTACATGGTCTAAATCATCACCATAACTTACACCACAAGGAAGGTCTATTCTTCTTTCACCTGAAACAGAATAATTCTTTAGTGGATTTTGTATAACATCTTTATTGGGAATGGTTACAATCTGCCCAGTGGGGATCCTGAGCTTCGTAGCCCTAAGATCAATATCAATTATGGTCCCAAAGTATCCATTGGTTTCTACCAGGTCGCCGATTGAATACAATTCCCTAACTGACATAAAAACTCCGGAAAACATGTTATTCATTGGATCCTGAAGGGCTAAACCTATTGCAAGTCCAAGAACTCCCGCAGTTGCTAATATTTTATTAATCGTTCCATTTAGGCTGAATATGGTAAGTATCAAAAAACCAACTAATACTATAAATCCAATTTTAAATAGATTAGTAAATAAATTGATCATAGCCTGGTTGTTGGCATACTTACTGGTAGTCTTAACGAAAGCCTTTTTGAAATATTTATATGAAAATGCTGCCACAAATGATACTAAAATAGCTATCACAAGATTAGGCACATTTAAAATGATTAGATCACCCCAAGATTGAAGTTTATCTATTAGTTTGTCATAAGAATTTGAAAACATGGCAATACTTTGTTCCATTATTAATTTTTTGATTATTCAATTATCTTACCATTGAATCATCCTACTTGTTCGGTAGGCATTAAAAAAGCCGTCTCTATGGACGACTTACAGTCATAATTAATCAATTCAGAAATTAAGCTAAATCGGTTGATTTATCTTCGACTTTATTGAAAAACCAAATGGTGTTGTGATCTCCCTTGGGACCATATGGTGTCAGGATGAAACCTCTTTTCTGATCAGATGTTTGAATCGCAAATAATATTGAAAGGTCAGAAGGGTTACTCATGCCTTCATATCGGTATTGCTCAATTATACTAATCTCACCAGGAAGATAAGTTGCACCTGACTCAAGATCCACCAGAACCCCGTTTTTAACTTTGAATGGAGTAGAGAAACCTTTGCTTTCAAGGTCTTTTATGATATTAATTTCTGTTTTATTCATAATTCCGAATCTGATTAATGTTTTATATTAAATAATTTATGCTACAGCTTTCTTAACCAGTGAGATTAGAAATAAAACAATAAATACATAAAATATTATCTTAGTGATTCCAGTCGCAGCCCCTGCAATTCCTCCGAATCCAAGTATTGCTGCTATAAATGCTATAATTAAAAAAGTTATTATCCAACGTATCATAATGTTTAAAACTTTAAAGGTTATTAATTACTCCTCTTACTTGATTAAGAATATGATTGTTCGGACTTTATAAAACCTTTAGAAAAGAAAACGCCCTTCGAAATACTTCAGAGGGCATAACAGACTAAAATTATAGATTGATCAGAAATTACGGATCTCGATCAATTTATTTTATATTAAATCACGTCCATCAATTTTTGTGGATTGACAACGTTAAATATTCCTTTATTATAATCGTCTAAAAAATCATTTTTAAGCATTCTACTTCTAGAGTTGGAGAGTAAATACTTAAAAGAAACGTGTGAATTAGTTACATCCTGTACTTTAATTTTCATGGTGTTCATTTTATAAATTCTTAAATGTTGCAATATCGCCGGTATGATTTCATGATTCTAAACCATCTTCAATTTACCTTAGCCATACTTGTTAGCATTTGTTCGGAATAATGAAAATCATTTTATCCAGACTGATTTTATATTTACAAATTCCCGGATTCCGAATCGACTTAATTCCCTACCGTAACCACTTGCTTTTATTCCTCCAAATGGAAGTCGAGGATCTGATTTTACAAATTGATTAACAAAGCAACAACCGGCCTCTAATTCTTCAGTCGCTATTCTTTCACCCCTGGCAAGATCATTTGTAAATACACAAGCACCGAGACCATAAATAGTATCATTAGCAACTTTAATTGCTTCCTCCTCATCTTTGACTCGAATTACAGATGCTACAGGTCCAAATATTTCTTCATCATATGCAGGCATTCCGGGACTTACATCAGCCAGTATCGTCGGCGGATAATAAGACCCTGGCTGATTCGGTATAAATCCACCTATTAATAACTCTGCTCCATTCTCTACACTTTTGACCACTTGTTCATGCACTTCATCCCGGAGGTCTTCTCTAGCCATTGGTCCCAGGTCAACTTCTTGCATAGGATTGCCCATCAAGCTTGCCTCCATCCTGGATTTAAACTCGGACAGCCACTGGTCATAAATCTCATCTACTATAATAAACCGTTTAGCTCCTATACAACTTTGACCTGCATTGAGAATTCTGGACTGATAGCATTGTTCTGCTGCTAATGTAATATCAGCATCTTTCAAAACAATATATGCATCACTTCCTCCAAGTTCCAATACAGATTTTTTGATTTCCTTTCCTGCAACTGCAGCTACAGCTGATCCTGCTGGCCCACTACCTGTCAATGTAACTGACTTTACCCTTGAATCTTCTATGACTGAAGCGACTTGATCACTGCTAATTAATAGTGTTGAAAATGCCCCCTTTGGGAAACCGCCCTTTCCAAAAATACTCTGGATGGCAAGGGCAGAACCTGGAACATTAGATGCGTGTTTCAGAAGACATACATTCCCCGCCATTAATGCAGGAGCTGCAAATCTAAACACCTGCCAGAAAGGATAATTCCAGGGCATTACAGCAAGGACAATTCCAATCGGGCAATATGAAATCTTGCTTTTAGTAGCTTCTGTTTCAACCATTTCATCTGCTAAAAATGATTGAGCGTGCTCTGCATAATACCTACAGACCCAGGCACATTTTTCAACTTCAGAGACAGCACTTGCAAATGTTTTACCCATCTCTAGTGTCATGATCTCGGCGTACTCCCTGCTATTATTTTCTAATTCATCAGCTACGCACATCATTTTTTCTTTACGCTCCGAATAATCACTGCGTCGATACCTAATAAAAGTTTGTTGAGCTTTAGAGAGAATGGATTCCACTTCCCCAGAACTGTAAATATTATATTCTTTTATTACAGATCCATCTGCCGGATTGATTGATTTCATTGTTCTCATAAAAGGTTCGATTTTAATATAATTATTCAATTCTTCACTCAATTGCTCATTAACTTCGGTAGAAATCGGAATTGATATAAGTGAAGGTCCCTGATCTTTAAGACCTGTACTCAATGAAGATTTAAAACCTTGTACCGATTCAGGCAAATATGCTTTTAATCCAAAACTCTGTGCCAATTTAACGAAATCGGGGTTGGGAATCTGTGTTCCTGCACATCTTCCATTTCCACGTTCCTTTTTCCAGGATATTAGTCCTTAATCTACGTCATTCTAGGATGGCGTGGGCAATGGTTTTATTCTTATGCGGAAACATATTTTTGATTTTCAATTTTGATGATTTCTGAATTGTAGTTTTTTAACTCTAAAATATCTCCTGGCATATTCACTTCAGCTTCTGATAAATACTGAAGAATTTTATCACAAACTTTATTTTGAATATCTACACCTGAAATGGAATCATCGAATGTATCAATCCAATATCTAACACCGATATTTATAGAACTCGCACCAAAATTTTTCACGATTACATGAGTCTTCTTTTTATCATTAAGAACTCCTTTCACCTGACTTAAAGCCTGAAGAATGACTTCTTTTACCTCAGAAATATTAGCATTGTAATCAACACCTACAACAACTTCTTTCCTCAAATACCCATCTATTGTATAATTAAACAGAGGCTGCTTGATCAACTGCCCATTTGGCACATAAACATCCTTTCCATCAAAAGTCTTAATGTGAGTATCTCTTAGGCTCATATCCATTATGTTACCTTCCACATCGCCTGTCTTTATGGTATCTCCCACACGAAATGGGCGTTTAAATGCCAAAACAATTCCTGCAAGAAAATGCTCTCCAATATCCTTGAAGGCAAATCCAATAATGAAAGCAGATACACTCCCAACGCCAAGTAGACTAAGGGCCAATCCTCCTTGACCTATCAAAAAAAGTATCAACAGTATACCCAATACAATATTTGTAGTTCTGAAAAGCTTATTTAAAAAGTTGATCAAGAGTGGGTCTTCTGCATTTTTTTTGACAGAATTGATTACTTTCTTTCTTATAAAACTGGTTACAATCCAAAAAAAAGTAACTACCAAAATCGCAATTAGCAATTCGGGAATGACATCGATAAAGCGATTTAGTAAGTTTTCAAACTGAGTTATTAAATTTTCAATAATAGTCATCTGAGTAAATATTTAGATATTATAATTTTATATAAAGCAGGGGCTGAATATATAAATTACATCAACATTTACTCAGATGTTCGATTTACTCTTCTTCATGGGTGTTTATATGTTGAATAAAACCCCAGTTGGTATCCAGCATTTGTTGAAACAATTCCATGACCTGGTTACGGAGATGTGCTGTTTCTGAATCAGCAGGTAAATCACTTAAATCAGACAATTGATAAAATGCCCGATACGCTTCTAATATCTTAGTAGATTCACTAGTAGATTTTATAAAAGAGGATAAGCGTTCAGTCACAAATTCTGAAATGGTATCGTCATGATGATTAATTTCAATTAACTCATGAAGATCTTCACCTTCTAGTTCTATTGAAAGAAAAACAGAAGGATCTGTATCAAGGTAATGAGCGATTCTTAAGAAAGCCTTCGCATTTGGTTCTACAGTTCCTGACTCATATGAGGCAACGTTATTTCTACTTAGCCCGACATTCTTAGCCAATTCCTGCTGGCTCACGCCCTTCAGCTTTCTTAATAATTTCAAATTTTTCCCAAAATAAGTAGGTAGAGGGATGTTTTTGATATTTTTTTTCACTTATATGAGAATTTTTTGAACAATTATTACAAATACTTATATTTATGTCAAAATAATAAACATTTTACAACAATGCGAACAAAATAGATTGGTTCTTGTAATAAAAATAACTTCTATTAAAATTAAATGTCAGTCTCTGAAACAAAAAATATAAACGCATTAGCCCATAACATTAGATATCTACGCAATAAGATGGGTATAAGCCAGGATGAAATGGCTCGGCGGCTTGGAATCAAGAGAAGTAATATAGCTGCCTATGAAATTAAAAATGTAGAACCCCGGCTCCGGGTAATATTAGAGCTTTCAAAATTCTTCAATATTGACATAAAGGATTTGATACAAACTCCTTTAAACAATGAGAATTACGATAAAATATTGACTTCCAATCAAAAGTTAGCTAATAGAAACAATCAACAGGTTTTCGAGCTTGACAGTGATCATCAAATCGAAAATTATGTTGAAAAAACTAAAAAGTTAAGACAGATATTTGATGGGTTTAAAGCTTTCTACAATTTCAAGAAAGATAAAATGAAAGATGTAGATCCCCAAAAGCAAAAATTATTATTTGATATTGAGAATTTCCTCCAACTTATGGAGCATTTGCTTGCACATAATAACGACCTTATAAAGGCATTATCCTCAAATAACACTCCTTCTTCCTAGATAAATTATTGGCTAGTCCCAATTATTTTCAAAATTACTCATAAATATATTATATCATAAATTGCTGTATTTCAACTATTTACAGAATTATTGTTATTTTTATTGTCAATTATTTTAATTTGTTGTGAACTTTATGCACATAAATGTTATTTATATTAACAGACGGATCAATATATTAACAAACAGATTAAAATTTTAACAACAAACATGACTACCATTCAATTTTCCACTCTTTTTGAAAATAACTATGATGCTTTAATGAATTTTGCCAGGAAGCTGACCAGGAATCACAATGATGCTGAAGACCTGGTCCAGGAGACGGCTATTAAAGCATATAAGGGTTTACATACCTTCAAGGTCGGGAGTAATTTTAAGAGTTGGGCTTTTACCATTCTTAAAAACACTTTCATAAACAAGTATCACAAAAAACGAAAAAGAGCTATTGTCAATAAGCCCATTGAAGATTTTACATTTGCCTTAGAGCACAAGTACAATTTAAGGAATGATGCTATTTCTCAGTTGTACATTCAAGATCTTGAGAAGAAGATCTCTTCACTGACTGACACATGTAAAGTGCCTTTCCTTATGCATACAAGAGGTTACCAATACAATGAAATATCGGAGTCTCTCGATATACCTTTAGGAACTGTAAAAAGTAGGATCAACTACGCGAGGACAAAACTCAAGAAAGTCCTTAATAATGCCATGGCTGCATAAGTCTCATAGCCCTCTATACCGAACATACTTCTTTTAATAACAGTAAGATAACTGAATCATTTATTTATAAACCTGATCCTTTTCATGGATCTACAAATCAAACATTTTACCAATGAACGAAAGAAAAAATAAACAATTGTATTTTCTCGCTGGTGCCGTACTAGGTGGCCTATCAACATATTATCTGACCACTCCTCAAGGAAAAAAACTAAGGCAAAACATCGCAAATAAAACCAACGAGGTAGCAAATACTGTGACGGAAAAGCATCTCAGGCAGCAGATACGGTAACTGAGAAAGCCAATCAAGCTATAGATGAAGTGAACAAAGTAGCTTCAAATTCTATGGCAAAATTGAAAAATATGACAGAATCATTAAAATCTGATTACACCATAGAAACCCAAAGCTTAAATGAAGAGCTTTCTGATATGCTTAATGATAGCTTCTCTCAAATCGAAGAAGGCGTCAAGGCAGCTAAAAAGAAATTGAAAAACGGAATAGCATAATCAAAACTCAATTAAAGAATCAAGGACCATGAATGAAAATCATTTAAAAAAAACCGGAGAAAATTATTTATACCTCAAAACCATTGTATCCAATCACATTAAACTTATGAAATTGGATCTAATAGAGTCAACAGGAAAATTGTTGTCTCTTCTGGTCACAGGTTTACTATTGATAATTTTCTTCAGTTTTTCCTTGATTTCAATATTCATTGCATTTACTCTTTACATCAGTAATATCCTTGATTCTACAATTATGGGACTTTTTATCTCCAGTGGTGTCGTAAGCTTTTTGGGTCTAGCCATTTATATATTAAGAGAAAAGATAATATTTAAACCTCTGGTAGATGCCATTTATAACCATTTATACAATCAATCATGAATCTGAAAATACAGGAAGAAAAAGACAAACTGAAACATGAAATCGCATTAAGTAAGAGGTTATTCCTGAAAAATGTTACATCAGTTTCCATTAATCCCTTAAACAAGAAGAGTATATCAAGTGGAATCATCGAGTACATAGGAAGTAATCCAATACAAACTCTGTATTTAGCAGATAAGGTTACAAACACACTTTTATCCGAAGACCATAAAATTAACAAAACCATTAAAGGCATACGCCGGGGTGTTGAGGTAGTTGATGAGTTATTAATGTGACCATCGTAATTATTACCCTCACCCATTTATTAATTAACCATAAAAACATTAATATGAATTATATAGGAATTAAACCAAATAACGTAGAAAAAACAGCAACACAACTCAATAAACTTTTAAGCAATTACCATGTGTATTATCAAAACCTGAGAAATTATCACTGGAATATTTCAGGAGAACATTTCTTTGATTTACATGAAAAATTTGAAGAATTGTACAATGAAGCTAAAGTCAATATTGACGAAATAGCTGAAAGAATTTTGACGTTGAGAAAAAAGCCTACCTCAACACTCAAAGAATATTTAGAGGAGGCAGATATAAAAGAAATGCCGACCTTGGATTCCAATGAAATGGTAAAAAACATCATTCAAAATCATGCTCAACTTATCGACAACATGCGAAATGTTATTGAATGTGCCGGCGAAGCGAATGATGAAGGAACCATTGATATGGTAGGTGGATTCCTGGCTTCCGTAGAAAAGAAAAGCTGGATGCTGGACGCTTGGTTAGCTAAATCATAATAACCTGTCCAGAGGTTGTCACAGAAATAATTATTTAAAGGTTGAAAATCAATTTCTCTACCCTACCCCTCCCGCGTGTCGCTGAAGCTTTAGCGGAGGCACAAAGGGAATCAATTGATTTTCAATACTTTAACTCCTATCTACCGAACAGACAGGCTTCATCATATGGATTAAAAAAGAATGAAAGCCAACTTAAAGTACATATGAGCCAACCACATATTTCATTTATCATTTAACACATTAAAAACATTTATGTCACATATAGAAAAATCAGATATTGTCAACCCCAAAAACCTATCCACAAGATATGGTATCATCGCAGGTATCCTGATGGCATTATTTCTAATGTCCTTCCAGGTATCAGGAAATGATTATAGCCCATACCTTAAGCTCTTTAAGTATGGGATACTAGGTACAGCCATAGTCTTTGCCCTTATTTCCTATAAGAATTCCAAGACCTCTAAAGGCATATTTATTAAAGGAATGACAATAGGTAATAAATTAAGTTTAGTAGCTGCTGGTATTCTGGCAATTATAAATATTATTCTCTTTCTCACTACCAATGACTGGGCTTTCAGTAAATATGGAGTAGAGCCGGAGAGCTTTTTTCAGTCTTTCGTAATTAGTGGAATCTTATTTTTTGAAACCTTTGTTTTCGGGATGATTATTACACTTTCAGTACTACAATTCATGAAAGAAAGAGTAAGACTGTAGAAGATGTATATAAATTTAACATTAAAAAATATCACCTACTTTCTTATCAGTGCCATAGGCCTGGGATGGTTAATGTATATAGGGTCTTTCTTAATTGTGCCATTAATATATTCTTTATTCATTGCCATCTTACTTCGACCTTTGGTCAATGGGATAGAGAAATATGTAAAATGGAGATTTCTGGCCATTTTAGTGAGCTTTATTCTTGTATTGATTCCTTTTTTAATCATAACAGGACTTGTATCGGTTCAATTGCTAGCCATTGTTGATGGACTTCCTTCCATAGGTGATAATCTAAAAGTTGGATTAGATACACTTCAGAATACCCTCAATGAATTTCTCCCACCTTCCCTTATTTTAAAGCCAGATCAGTTATCAGGTCAGCTCGGAAGTATACTTTCCGGCCCCATATCAATATTGGGTAAAGGAATGATCATTTCCTCTAATATTCTTATTGGAATAACGATGACAGTAATCTACACCTTCTTCATACTCTTGTATAGCAAATCGTTAAAGAATTTTGTCATATTCCAATACGAAAAAATGTATCGTACTGATGTTAAAATTGTACTTGGAAAAATTCAGGAGACCATCCAACAATATATTTCAGGTATGCTATTGGTGATAGTTGTTCTTTCTACCATCAATTCCATCGGTTTATATCTAATTGGAATTGAATATGCCATCTTCTGGGGAATACTGGCAGGACTGCTCGCCATCATACCTTACATAGGTACAT
>JABDLO010000279.1 GCA_013002995.1 Saprospiraceae bacterium
CCTACTCTGCCGATTACTATGGTAGGTTTTGAAATATTTTGTTTTGAATGATGACCTGTTATACCATTACCACCAAAAACAGGTATTTCACCATTTTTGTCCATATTTATTTTAGTTAAACCATCACCAGAAGATATTTTGATAATTGATCCAAGTCTGACAAAAATCCAACCTTTCGGTAATACATATGGCTTCTCCTCCTCCGGAATTAGCGGCAGTAGTATTTCTTTCTTAAATTGATTCTCCTTTACTAATTTTGCTTTCTCTTCTTGAATCCTTTCAATCAATGCAGATGCAGGCTCAACATTAGTATGCTCCTCTCTCCATTTTACCGTCAGCTTTCCTTGTATCGCCAATTGCAATATCAATCCCTTTAGCTCTTTGGCATTTTTAGGCCGCACACTCAATTCATTAAATAATTCCAGTAGCAGCATATTATCCTAAGGCTTCAGTTAACACTTTCACAATCTCATCTTGAATGGCATTGATTTTACTTTCTGTTGCCCGATAATGATTCAGAATTTCTTCAGGACTGCCCAGGTCATCAGCTTCTTCATGTGGGTTTTTAATATCCAGGTTGTATCCTCTTGATATTATTTCTTCAGCAGATACCTTCCAGGCATGTTTTGTTTCTTCTCGATTATTCCACCAAGCTTTCTCCGCATCAAATTCCTTGATGGTAATGGGCTTACTCTTGTTGTAACTTTTATATCCTTCAGGATAGGGATGTTCGTAATACCAGATTTCCTTTGTAGGACTTCCTTTCTCAAAGAACAATAGATTGGTCCTGATGCCTGTGTAGGGATTGAATACGCCATTAGGTAGCCTGACAATGGTGTGCAGGTTACACCGCTCCATTAACTCCTGTTTCAATCTGGTTTTAACTCCTTCACCGAATAAAGTCCCATCAGGAAGTACAACTGCAGCCCTTCCTCCATTTTTCAATAACTTCATGATCAATGCCAGGAATAAATCAGCTGTCTCCTTGGTTCTGAACTTAGAAGGGAAATTAGTTTCCATACCATCCTCCTCAACACCGCCAAATGGTGGATTGGTTAATATGATATCTACCCGGTCTGAGCTTCCCCAGTCTGCATACGGTTTGTTCAGATAGTTGTCCCGTTGGACGGCCGGAAGGTCAAATCCATGTAGCATCAGATTGGTCGTACACAATAAGTGAGGTAGTGGTTTCTTTTCTATTCCCCTGATGGATGCCTGGAGGATATCTCTATCTTTTGGTGTATTTAATTGATCCCTTACATGTTCAATGCTACAGGTAAGAAATCCGCCGGTACCACACGCTGGATCAAGAATGGTCTCACCTAGTTGAGGATTGATGATATCCACCATAAATTGGGTAACTCCTCTAGGCGTATAATATTCACCAGCACTTCCGGCACTTTGTAACTGCTTAAGTATCGTCTCATAAATATCATTGAACAGGTGTCTTTCTTGCTGCCTGTTGAAGTCGATCTTATCAATCTCATTGATCACTTGACGGAAGAGCGTCCCATTCTTCATATAATTATAGGTATCCTCAAAAACGGAACGGATAATCCTCGCCTGTGGACTGAAAGTAATATCCAGCTCCTTCAGCGTAGGAAACAATTCATTGTTGATGAAATCCATCAATTCATCACCTGTCAATCCCTCATCATCCGATGCCCAGTTGTTCCATTTCAAGTGATCGGGGATTGGACTCTGATAGTCATCCAATACCAGTTCCCACTCCTCCTCTTTATCTGCAAAAATCTTCATAAAGATCATCCACACCATCTGAGATATCCGCTGTGCATCTCCATCTACACCGGTGTCCTTACGCATGACGTCACGGATGGATTTTATATTTCCTGTTATGCTACTCATTCTATCAGTTTGTCTTTTTCTTCTTTTAAAAATTGCTCCAGTTGTTCTGAACTCGGAAGTACCGTCTGATATTGGCTGACAAATAATTTTTCATCCATCCCACCCAGGGCATACTCTACGAGCTCGTCATTCTTATTCGTACATAGTAAGATGCCAACGGGTGGATTATCAGTATTTTCCTGAATGTTGTGTCGGTAATACTGTAAATAAGTATTTAATTGACCTATGTTCCCATGTGTGAATTCTTCTATTTTTAACTCTATCAACACGTGGCATTTCAGGATGCGATGGTAAAATACCAGATCAATAAAATAATATTCCCCTCCAATAACGATGCGTTTTTGTTGTGCTTCAAAGCAAAAACCATGACCCAATTCCAGAATAAAACTTTTCAAGTCATTGATCAAGGCTGCTTCAAGTTCTGATTCGCTTCCAAGTACTCCGTCAGGTAGATTGAGAAAATCAAATACATATGGTGACTTAATCAGACCCGTGGTGCTCAGGGTTTCTGCATCATTGCTTAGTTCGCTGGTCATTAATCCTGGGTTGTCTGCTGCCATACTCCGCTCATAGGAAAGACTATTGATCTGTCTTTTTAATTCTCTTACCGACCATACCCCTTTGATGCACTCTATCTCGTAATAAGCACGCTTGAGTGGATTTTCGATGCTAATTAATAATTCTATATGTGAATAGGAAAGATGTGAAAACAACTTTTCTGCAGGAACCTTGTATGTGTCATTCAATTGTGGGGACACTGTCCCCACTTTCTCAATATCGAATTGTGGGGATGGTGTCCCCACTTTTATAAATCGCTGATCTTCAATTCTTAATACGTTATGAATGTATTCCGACAGATGAGGATAATAAAGATAGAATTGTCGGAATCTGAATAAAGCCCTCCTGTCAATTCCTTTAATGGGATTTAATTTCTCAGTTACTGAGTCAATTATTTTGTCGCCATACTTAGCCCGATCTTCTCCATTCTGTTCATATTCAACGAGATAATAACCAATCAACCAATTTCTTATGGTAAGATATTGATTGATGGTACGAGCTGCC
>JABDLO010000300.1 GCA_013002995.1 Saprospiraceae bacterium
AATCATCCTTTTTTATAACGAGGATTAGGGAGGAGTAATAAGCAATTCTGGTCTCCATGTGTTCCAAATCGTGTCATGTCACCTTTCCAGAAATGACTGCCTATCAGGTTTTGGAATATGGTATTTAAAAGATTGGTATTTTCAGTAGGCATACCAATTTCATTTACACACAAAAATCCCTTTGAATCAAAAGGTTGATTGGTCTCATTCTTTAGGTCATATCATGCAATACACTCCAGAAGATTTCCTGCTCCATCAAGGAAATTAAATGAATCAGCATTCCAGGTTTCAAAACTGGATTTTTTGATTTTCATTAACCTCAATGACATTTGTTCAAGTGCTCCTCCATACCAGAGCTTCATTGATTCCATTGGATGGAATGAGGAAACAATAGTGGTAATGATGAGGAAGAGGTGAAAACTCAAAAACCAGATTGCTCCAACCAATGTGAAAAGTAATGGTATTTGATGAATAAGAACCAATTCTTAAACCCAGGGATTGCTCGAAGAATTCCTTTTGCTTTATGAGGTCGTTACTGAATAACTTTAATCTTTTAATTTTCATCACTCGATAATATCACATTATATTGAGGCTGTCTAGAGGGATCATTTTAATATCTTTCCCATCAGTGTAAATAAATCTTGAAGGATTTTCAATAATCATTGCTCCCCACCCATACTCCAGAGAGCTAATCTTTTTTGGAAATGACCATTCACTATTATTTCCCTCATCCTTATGACTAAAGAAGAATCCCTGTTGATCAATATTCCCTTCCGTATATCGAGTGAATATTAAGAGCTGTCCATCTTTACTTATGAAAGGAGAAAATTCGTTGGCGTCAAGTGTATTTACGTTTGCTAAAGAATCTATTATGGTTAGCCTGCCATTTTCTAACTCAGCAATAACAATGTCTCCCTGGTTTTGCGGAATATAAAGTGCGATTTTAAATTCATCTATCCAATTAAAGTATCCTCCCATTATTCCAGATAAAGTAGTGAGGTTAGAAGGATTAGTCCATTGATCATTTACTTTATCGATAAGCCAAATGATAGGACCATCCACTGATTTTTTACAATAAATGATCTGATCACCTGTTGGTGATATAGCACCATTGTAAATTGATCCCAGCAAATCTAATGAAACGGGTTGACTCCATATTTCTGCTATTTTAATTGTTAGGTATGGAGTCTGTTCATCCCAATTATTTGATCTTGTAAAGAATGCGATAGATCGATCTTCAGAAAATGAAATGATATTTTCATCCATCTTTAAATCTGAAATAACCCCTGGGTAAAAAATGTACTTTTCAGTATAATAGTCAGTTAAATTGGTGATTTTTATTTGAATTTCAGCAAGAGAATCTCCAAATAATTTCCTTCTCTTAATCCAATCGCTGTTACTGTTTAAGGAGTCGTAAGTGAAAGATCTGTCATTCAGAATTTTTCCCGATGAACTATTAAAGTAAACCCTTGAAATGAATCCATTATCATTATAAATTGTAGTATCATATCCATGGGTATCTATTCCATCAGAAAATGTTGCTCTCTTTGTTTTACCAGAACTGTTTAATTGATCTACCATCGTGTAATAAACATTCTCTGAAGAATCCAACCATTCTGTAAGTTTGGTGCTGTCATTCATCATTGAAAATCTCTCTTCAGAATAGCCCTCATCTCCGGGTTCCTTGTAAAGCGCACTTATTTCTATGTTGTGCTCATCATATTGATGCAGGTAATCAATTAATATAGAGCCGTTAGAATCAATTTCCATCCAACGTTGAGGAATTCCGGAATCATTGAAGTAAGTGTATTTGGTTTTGAATGGATTTTCAAATTGAGTGTCTGAAGGATGATGGAATGTAATGGTTTCAAGCTTAGTTGTAAACTCTTGAATAGACTCCTTGTCACTACAAGACAAAAGTAAAAGTAAACCAAACCAGGTCATCACATTAAAGAAAAGCTTCATAAAGGTTTCTGTTGACAGTTTGATGAATAAACCCTACAGGCAATTGAATTGCTGATGTTTTAAAAATACGATAATCCTTTTTATCAACAGAAAGGTAGATTATCGTAAATGCTTTATTCCTCTGGGACTTCCTCTGTATTAACATAAAGGAAGTTAACCTGAGAGAATTTCCTGGAGTGTAGCACTGCAATTAGAAAAGATGATGATTGTTGACCAATGCCACTGCCACACAGGATGTAAGCATTGAAAGATTCAGGTTGAGTTGCAAGGAGGTATATGCCTATACCCAATCTGGAAACTCTGAATAACAATGAAGGATATATGATATACCTCCAGAATGGTCCTGATACGTTGAGAGTCACTGGAACAAAACCATCGACTGATGATATAAATCTGAAGTCAGGGTGGAACTGGATTGGATTTCCATTCCAGAATCCTGAGACTGTCAATGATGTTCTCAATCTCAATGCTGCCAACTCTACAGGAGAAGATAGAATCAAAAATGATTTCCCACTTCCTGATGAAACTGCCAGTTTTGCCAATTACAGCCTGGTTAATGACAACTGGAATGACGGAAATCTTGACCTAATGGAACCTGGTAATCTCTATAAATTATTCAGTGGTCACCCTAATGGAGCTATCCTTTCATGGACTCCGGAAAATAATAATATGAGGGAAGATAGGATTAAGGAAACCACCCGTTCATCTCCTGTAGTAGATCCTAATGATGCTAATACCTGGATGAGTCCTAATTACGCTTCAGACGAATTGATGCCCATCATTGCCTATGTTACTATTGATGGGTTAGAGGTCTCCGATATCAATGACAAAGTGGCTTTCTTTGAGAATGATACCATTAGAGCGTTGGGAGAAATCACTTTTGTTCCGATGCTAAGTGCATTTAGGGTAAACTTTCTGGTCGAGAAAGCTAGTGGCAATTTTGATATTAGACTGTTTGATTCAAGCGATGGATTGATTTAATGACTTTACTACTTTAAATAAATGCGTGAAGGGTGTCAGAAATGACACCCATTTTTCAATAAATGACCTGACTTCTCGGTTTAAATCTTGATTACAACAGTTAAATTTAGTATTAGATGCTCAGAAGGCAATTTATAAAAACGATTGGGACCTCCTCAATTCTGTTGAGTGTTGGTGTAATTTCCTGCAGAAAGAATGATAGAAAAAACAAGGTGCTCATCCTTGGAGGCACCAATTTTGTTGGCCCCTCTATTGTGCAAGCGAATATTGACGCTGGCAATGATGTTACCCTATTCAATCGAGGGATTACGAATCCTGGTTTATTTCCTGAGTTGAGATTGATTAAAGGCGATAGAGAAAAAGGAATATCCTGTTATGATTCATTGAAATCCGATTACTGGGATCTGGTTATAGATGTATGGCCTGAAAAAGCACAACTTGTTGAAGAAGCTACAGAATCATTGAGAGATCATGCGGGTCACTATATTTTCATTTCGAGTATTGCTGTTTACAATGATTTTCAAGAAGTTGGCTTGCATGAAGAATCAGAATTAGTTGATCTTCCAGATGATAGATCTCAATGGTATTACTCTGAAGAGAAGCTGGCAGCTGAAAAGATCATAAGAGAAAGATTCCCTGATAATCATACCATTTTGAGAGCTGGACCGATTAAAGGGTGGAGAGACCCAGCAGTGGATCTGCTCTATTGGTGTCTCAGGTTGAAAGAACATTCGGAAGTGCTTGCACCCGGATCGGGGGATGATCCTATCCAGTTTATTGATGTTAAGGATATAGGAAGATTTTCTTCTTTTGCTTTTGCAAATGGAATCTCAGGGACTTTTAATATTACAGGTCCTCTATCTTCAACATTAACATGGAGACAATTCTTAAGGGATGTTAAAAGTCATTTTAATTCAGAAAGTGAGTTGATCTGGGCTTCTGAGGATTTCCTCAAAGAGAATAAGGTCATGTCATTTACAGATCTCCCGCTTTGGGCACCATTGTCTGAAGATCGGGGTTTTATGCAGATCAGTAATCAGAAATTGATAAATACTGAATTTGAGTTATCTCCAATAACATCTACGTTAGAAGATGTGATGCAATGGTATAATAAAGAGTTGCCATCAAATATTGCTTTTGGCTCAGAAGAAATAGGTATAGGGTTGACAAGATCAAAAGAGCTTAAGTGCATTAACTTAATCAGAAAGTGAACAGCTATTTAATATTATCTAATTAACTGACACAGGCACCACTGACAATACATCCATCTGGATAAATTGTCCGTTAAATGGTTCAGGAGCAGGAGCAATACCAGGGATAATAATGGGTTTTCCTTTACCATCATGATTACCAATTAATGCTCCATCTTGAGCATTGGCTGACAATATAACTTTTGATCCTCCTTTTACTTTGATTTTCCTGGTATAATCAATGGGCCAGCATCTATATATTCCGGATTTTTCAGCATTCAAGAAGAAAGTCTGTACAGGGTCTGTTGTCTGCAATTGATAAATATTAAAACTTCCTTGATTGGACTTACCTCCGATATACCAAAGTCCATCCTGTTGACCACCACTATAACTATGATATTCAACAACACCTCTAAATCGTAGTGTAACTTCATAAAGCTGGTTGGGATCTCCTCCAAGAATAGCTGTTTCAGATGGTCGCTGGACTTTGGCTCCGCAGGTGTTTCCGGTTCCATTACAGGGTAATTCCCACCTTAATCCATCTAAGACTCCAGCAACCTCTTTGGTCATGGATGATATTGGCTCACTATCGTAATCCGAAGTTACTACATCTCCTTCCTTTCTCATCGGAGTTATGATAAGCTGTGGTCTTAAACTCTGATCTTCCCATTCCCTTGAATAGAAGCCATACATTGATTCACCCATTCCGCTAAATGATCCAATTCCTTTAATCATCAATCCATTGTTGGGCATGCCTGCCGCCCAGTTTCTCACCAATTCAGTAACATCTACTTCCACCCATTGATTAATGGATGACCCGGGAGAGAAAGATGAAAGAAGGGTTGTCTCAAAATCCGGTTGATTGATCCAGCAGATCTCATTGCCAGTTGCCAGTGTCTGAGGTTTATACAAACCGCGCCCTTCATTCCAGTTTTCTGTAACCTCATATATGCCCAATTTCAAATCAGTACTTCCTGACGTGTGATATTGATACAATTTCAAGGTTGTTTTGCCTATATCATTGGGCTGGACATTTCCAATATCAAACTTGAGATAGGCTCTCTTTTCTCCACCTGAAGGATGATAACCTACTCCCAGTTTGTCATACCCTCCCCAGCTGGCCTTGTTCCAGTTGGAATAAGTGTATTGGTAGATGTGAGAGTCGGCGATGGGGTTGATGGTTTCACCAAAATCTTGAGTTTTAATTTTCCCACTTGGCCGCATGGTCCAGGTTCCGGACTTACGACCATCTATCATGAATTCACCAGAAACCAACCCATTGTTTAATATCCCCGTGAATATCTGATCACAGGAAGACACCCCCTTAGAATCGGAGCAGTCATTGTAAATGTATAGTTTGTCTTCGTCTATGAATGCTCTTAAGATGCCCTCCTGGTAGTAAGGATATTGATCATCACCAGGTATGACATCCACCAATGACCCTTCACTAAATACCATCCAGGATGTATTAAAGGAATGTTCAGGTGTCTTGATTTCGACGTCAAATAACCCATTCAAAAAATGTCCAATGGACCCTCCATCAATTTTTCTGATTTCATCGTCATCCATCCCAATAACCAATGGCCAATCTTCCCACCATTTACCTAGTTGGTCTACAT
>JABDLO010000207.1 GCA_013002995.1 Saprospiraceae bacterium
ATAGATCCTGCGAGATTTGCTGTAGACATAAACGTTCTGCAGATTTGTTTAATCTCTTGAAGTTTTCCAACGGTCGGAAAAGTAGCACTTCGTCATTTTCGTTTTTATGGGCTTTCATGCCTTCAAAGACCGAGTGCCCATAATGCAGGGTCATATTTGCCGGGCTAATATGTAGTGGGCCATATGGTACAATCCTGAAGTCTCTCCAATCCCCGTCGAAATAATCAGCATCGAAGATATGATCTGAGTATATATTCCCAAACTGGATATTATTAAAATCTACTTCGTGAAGACGCGAGGCTGCCGTCCTATGAACAGTTAAATCAAAAGTATCAATCATAAATGTTTACCCATGAACTTCAAATAGCCAGCAAAGTTTGATAAAAAATACTTGGGTTCCAACTATTTTGTTGGCCTCCAGGGAATTTCCTCTACTCCAAGGTCAAGAGAAAGCTCTCGTCCAAGAACAAAAAGAAAATCTGAGAGTCGGTTCAAATAGCGGATTATTATATCATCAACAGATTCTACACTACTCAAGGCGATCACAGTACGTTCTGCTCTCCGGCAAACACAACGGGCAATATGACAATGTGAGATTATAGGATGACCTCCCGGTAAAACGAAGTTTCTCATTTCAGGAAGTCTGGCATCCATCTTATCCATTTCGTCCTCGAGTTCTTTTACAAATTCATCCTTGAGATCGGGGATATAATCAAAAGATTTACCCTCTTCCACGGCTAAAATAGAACCCGCCGTAAATAGATTTTCCTGAATGCTCGTCAGGAGACTCCTATGTGCATCAAGTTCCTTATGATCACGCAGTAGACCAATGTATGAGTTCAATTCATCCACCGTCCCATAGGCCTCAATTTTTAGATGGGATTTTGGTACTCTGCTTCCTCCCAATAAGGAAGTCAGACCTTTATCTCCTGTACGGGTATAGATTTTCATCCAAATACTCCTTCTTCTGGATGTCCCGCAGCCCTGCGTATATTTTCATTTAATACATCCGTTTCAACAAGACCATCCCGCAACTTGATTATTCTATGGGCATAATGAGAGATATCATCTTCATGAGTAACCATGATTATGGAATTACCCTGATCATGAAGCTTCTGAAACAGGTCCATTATTTCGTAGGATGTCTTAGAATCAAGATTACCGGTAGGTTCGTCTGCGAGAATATTACTTGGATTGTTAACAAGAGCCCTGGCGATGGCCACTCTTTGCCTTTGTCCACCTGAAAGTTCATTGGGTTTATGCTTCGCCCGGTCACCCAGTCCAACTTTCGAAAGCGCTTCAACAGCCATGTCATCTCTATCGTACTTACCATAACCTGCATAGATCAATGGAAGAGCTACATTCTCCATAGCAGTCGCCCGAGGCAGAAGATTAAAAGTTTGGAAAACAAACCCTATCTCTTTATTACGAATTTCCGCCAGCTCATTTTCGGTAAGATCACTCACGTCATTGTCATTAAGAATGTATTGGCCATTTGAGGGAGTATCCAAACATCCGATTATGTTCATAAGTGTTGATTTACCTGATCCTGAAGGTCCCATAAAGGCCACGTATTCACCTTTGTTGATATTAATCGTTATTGACTGAAGTGCTTTCACAACTTCACTTCCCATTTTGTAAATTCTTGAGATGTCATGCATCTCTATAATTTTCTGGCTCTCCATAATTTCTGAGTTGACCTAAATGATCAGATAAGTAATTTTTGACCTATTCCTATTCTATTATTTCTACTAAAAGTAATATAACCCCATACAAAAGGATTAAAAATTAAAGGCTTTAACAAACTATTTTATTTTAACGGACAATTAGATGTTTTGTTAGAAAAGAGCATCTATAATTCTTCCTCACTAGTTAATCCATCCATATATTCTTTGTATTCCTCATCACTCATCAATTGTCTAAGTTCTTCTGTTGCCTGAGAGGAATAAGAAGCAAGTCCTTGATTATTGGATTCTTTGATGTATTCTTTCAGCAACTTAACCGAATAGGGATTTTGTAATAAGGCATTAACAAGAATATTATATGATTTAAGCTCTTCTTCATCGTCCTGAAAAAAAGTTGCAGCACTAATGATCGCCTCAGCATTAAAACTGTTCATTCCCGATAAAGCATGAAAATAATTCTTCAGATCATCATCATTACCCTTATTGGAAGCAATCAAAGCCTCAAAATACCATTTCTTATCAAAGCTCAACCATTCTATTTGGCTCAATAAATCTTCAACCAGTTCAATATTTTTTTCAAAGGCAACCAAATCAAGCCTGGCCTCCAGTATTCTCTGGTTAAGCTGCTTATTAATCACAGATACAGTTTTTAACTCTCTTATACTTCTTTTGGCAATATCAACATGCCCTTTTCTAAAGGAATGTTGGAAAAGCTCCAGAAATGCATGCGTTCTGATAGTAGGATCCTCAATAGAACCAAGAATCTCAAATTGCTCATTAGTAGGAATATCACCTCGATTATAGTGGTAGTACAAATACTTCTCCCCGTCATTTAAGGTGTCTGTAACATCCGGATTCAGGGAAAGCAGTTCAAACAATCTGAGACTTCCTAAGCTATCAATAGTAAATACTCCTCCAGATTCATTTTGCAAAGAATCTACACTATAATCACCTAGTTCCATTTGACAGATCTGTCTTGCAAAAATCGCCTGGGTATTCCCAGCTGCTGTTGCAATATCCAAATAATCAATGGCCTGTCTGTAATCACCCAGGTCCATGAGAATTAAACCGATCTGATAGTTATAAAGGTTACTTTTTCCTGTATAAACTGCAATCTCTCTAAGTAATCTGATGGCTTCATCCACATACCCTCTCTTATAAGATGACATGGCTATAGCATATTCCATTGATTCCTTATACTTACTATTCTCTATTTGGCTTACAGATTTAATTCTCCCTGATACAAAGGAACTGTCATAATACCTATATTGGTTCAGCAGGTAGTTTATCTGTGAAGAGGCAGAATAGATATTGAGTTTAGACTTTTCAAAATCTCCTTCTGTAATCTTTGATATATGATTTCTACGATTCTTCATTACCAATGAATTAGCAATCATAGCATCAATGTTTCTACCCCCATAATGGTCAATTAGAGAATCGGCGTCAAATCCTAAATCATTGTAAGAAAGCAAAGCAAGGAAGTTAACAACAGATACTTTC
>JABDLO010000315.1 GCA_013002995.1 Saprospiraceae bacterium
ATAACAGAGAGATTGTTGTACCACAGGATGACAGCCTTATTGCTTTTTCACCCAGGCATCACCGGAAAATCATTTTGAGAAGATCCAGAGGGTTGGCACCGACATTCTTTAATCACCATCATAGGCTTCAGCTAAATGAAAATACCTTATCAATGGGTGGATTGCTAAAAAGTACATTCGGATTGATAACACAGGGTAACATCTACATCAGCCAATTCCTTGGAGACACAGATTCTTACAATACCCAAATAAACTACCAGGATGTTTTAAAACACTTATTAGAAGTTACGGATTCAGAGCCTGATAAAATCATCTGTGATGCTCATCCCGGATTTTTTTCAACCCAGGAAGGTGTAAGGCTGGCAGAAGAATGGAATGTTGAATTGGTTAAAGTGCAACACCACAAAGCGCATTTTGCAGCAGTATTGGGAGAGAACGATTTATTAGGCAAGGAAGAAAGTGTAATGGGTTTTATCTGGGATGGAGTGGGACTTGGAGATGATCGGAACGTATGGGGAGGAGAAACATTTATATTAAATGATAAGACGGTTTCTAGGCATAGTCATATTCCTATATTTAAATACTTATTGGGGGATAAGATGTCAAAAGAGCCCAGGTTGTCGGCTCTGGCTTTACTCCATAGTTATAACCTGCCAACTGACATCATAGTAGATAGATTCAACAAAAATGAAATAAAAATCTATAACATGTTGCTCAAAAATTATAATGGTGTAATGACGACCAGCATGGGTAGGGTATTCGATGCGGTTGCATCATTGATCCTGGGATGTAAGACTCAGACCTATGAAGGAGAGGCCGCAATGATGCTTGAAGCAAAGGCTACCAATTTTTATTTAAAACACCATAAGGAAAAGGAACAGATGAGCATTCAACCCATCATAGGCTTCAATGACATTATCTCAGGGGTAGTATCTAACCAGGGAGACAGCGTTGAAAAAAGAGCCTTTCAATTTCACAAAGATTTAGTGGGTTACATGGTCGGACAGGTTAAATCACAAGGAATTAATAAAATCGCTTTTAGTGGTGGAGTGTTTCAGAATCAACTTTTGGTTGATCTTATTATAGATAATCTTAATAGTGATTATGAATTGTATTGGCATCAACAATTATCACCCAATGATGAAAATATTTCATTTGGACAATTGATGTACGACTTATATGACCTGGACTAGTCGTTTAAGAACTCAAAGAGCTCGTCCATATCGTCATAGGATTTAAACCCTACTTTTTCTTCATCCCCTCCGCGTACGACAAAGCCGGCAATCCCTGAATCTAATATCATGTCTACCTCATGAGTTGAAAAAGGAATGTCAAGCAGGACATGATCATATGACTTCACCAGTGAATCCATTGCTGCCAAAGATAGAGCCGACCATGCCTGATCACTATGGAATATGGCATATCGATTGCCTGAGCCGGGATCTGTGAATGAGGTCAACCTGTTATTTTCCTGTACCGGGGATTCTACGATGACTTCATTCAAGGCGTTTTTGTAATCATTCAAAAGGATTTCTTCAGGAGTGGACGAAGATTCCAGTATCATCACAGGTCCTTCAACCCATTCACTGATTTCTGCAACAATTGCCGGTGAAGTAAAGTGATCTGAATCCGGATTGATATCAAATCCGAGATAATCTACACCCCATGCTGCAAAATATCTGGCGTCAGTGAGATTAGTAATCTGTGATATTTTTATCTTGGCCTTTAACATAGAATGCAAATGTAGAGAACAGGATGGGGGAAGCCAACTATTTTCAGAAAGTATATTTTGTAACTCGCCGTATTCCAAGGGGCAGAGTCACTAATTATGGTGCCGTGGCCGACTACCTGGCATTGGGTTCAGCACGTATGGTCGGATGGGCACTGAACAATACTTCTTTGAGTGGTATGGGAGTCCCTGCTCATAGGGTTGTCAATAGGAAAGGAGAACTTTCCGGAAGAAATCATTTCCCTACTCCCACCATGATGCAGGAATTACTTGAAAATGAAGGTGTGAAAGTTGTGAACAATAAGGTGACCAAGTTCAAAGACCTATTCTGGCATCCGGGAGACCATCTTCCATCCGTTGATGATATTAAATCATTCGAAGAATGAGTGAATTGCTTCACTTAATATCAGGACCTCGCAATATCTCCACTGCTCTGATGTATTCATTTGGCAACAGACCGGATACTGCCATTATTGACGAACCCTATTATGCATATTATCTCAATAAATATCAAGTAGCGTATCACCCTGGGACAGACGATATCCTTGACAAAATGTCTACAGACCCACAGGTGATTACCAATGCGTTATTTGCCGAAAGGCCGGAACAATATTTCTTCATTAAGAATATGGCTCATCATCTACAGGGATTTAATTATTCATTTATTCATGAGGTAAAGAATATATTCCTCATCCGCAATCCCAGGAAATTGATCGCTTCATTTGCCAAGGTTATTGAACAACCTTCAGGAGTTGACATAGGAGTAGAGAGAGAAAAAGAATTGTATGATGAGATCGTGGCTAAAGGTAAATACGAGCCCATTATTCTTGACTCAGGTGAAGTATTAAAAGACCCTGAAGGAGTATTGAGAAAATTGTGTGAGGAACTGGATATTCCATTTACAGAACACATGTTATCATGGCCATCTGGCCCAAGAACTGAAGACGGAGTCTGGGCAAAGCATTGGTATTCCAATGTACATCAATCAACAGGATTCATCTCCAAAGAACAAAAATATGTTGAATTAAAAGAACACTTAGAAGATCTCTATCAAGAGGTAAAACCACATTATGACTTCCTATATCAACAATCAATAAAAGCTTAAAAACATGTTACAGAAATTCGATCCCAGAAATAAAGACATCCTGATCTATGTAAATGATAAGCTGGTGCCCAGAGACGAAGCAAAAGTTTCAGTATTTGATAGTGTGGTCCAGGGGGGAGATGCTGTATGGGAAGGGCTCAGGGTCTATAAGGGAGGAGTATTCTGTCTTGATCGGCATTTAGAGCGACTTCAACATTCTGCCAAGGCAATGGCCTTCACCCAGGTTCCAACTTCAGAAGAGATCACTGAAAAAGTCTTCGAAACACTCAAGGCAAATGAAATGTATGATGATACGCACATCAGGCTTACATTGACTAGAGGAGAGAAAACAACTTCAGGGATGGATCCGAGGTTGAATACTTTTGGCCCGACCCTCATCATAGTTCCAGAGTGGAAGCCACCTGTCTATGATAATGAGTCAGGAATTACCTTAATCACATCTACGATAAGGCGGAACTCTCCCATGCATGTTGATTCCAAGATTCACCACAACAATCTCATCAATAATATCCTGGCTAAGATCCAGGCCAATGTCGCCGGAGTAGATGCCGCCTTAATGTTGGATGCATATGGATTTGCCAGTGAGCTCAATGGAACAAATATTTTCATGGTGAGTAAAGGAGAGCTTTTTACTCCTCATGCTGATGCATGCTTACATGGGATTACGAGGGGGCTTGTCATTGAGCTAGCAAGGAAAATAGAAATTCCATGTATTGAAAAGAACATCTCACTCACGGAAATGTACAATGCAGATATGGTATTCTGTACAGGGACTATGGGCGAATTGACCCCAATTGTAACGATTGATGGTAGAGAAATAAATGCTGAAAGAACGGTGTTCAACCAGCTTCTGGCATTATTCGAGGAAATTAAAGGAGAATATTGCATTCCGATTTCCTGATTCAAGGGAACATTTGGCTGCATTTTTGCTACAACTTATATGACTGATATCAGAAGGTATCGGTATATCTCATATAGGAGCATAACATATGCAGTCATTTTTTGAACAGGTATTATTTACTTCCGAAACCTGGAGCCTCAATGTAGGACAGCTACTCCTATCCCTACTGGCTGTTATCATATGTATTGCTACTTATCGGTTCATAGTTAAAGCAAGATGGGTAACAGAGCTCTATAATAAAACCACAGAAGAAAAAACACGACTTAAGCAACTCAGGAGGATATTGTTATTCTTTCTTACCACACTAGCTGTTTATCTGACCTTAAGAATCATTCAGTTGAACCAATTGTTTTTTGAGGGTTATGAATTTCTCACATTGGGTTTATTATTTGAAGGAATTTTGATACTTCAGGGAGCCAGGCTTCTGGATTGGTTTATTACAAATACACTTATACACAAATACTATTCTCAAAGAGATGTTGTGGATAAACCCAGATCCAGGTCTGAAGCGGTTGACATGGAGAAAACCGGCTCCAAAGTTGTTCAATACATTGTATACGCAGTAGCTCTTATAGTCCTATTTAAAAATTTAAATCTGGATGACTTTTCCTTATGGTCCACAGCGGTAGGAGAAGATGGTAACTCACGCATCAACTTTACTGTTTCCAATATCATGGCCGCTGTATTGATCTTATTGATATCAAGGCTGGTGGTATGGCTTACCACACAACTATTCTTATATGGAATCTATAAGAGAAGAGGAGTGGACAAGGGATCACAGTTTGCGTTTAACCAATTATTGAAATACTTTATTTATTTCATTGCAGTCTTCATGGCACTATCACAGCTGGGCATCAACATGACATTGATATGGACTGGTGCTGCAGCCTTATTGGTGGGAGTGGGACTTGGACTTCAGCAGACGTTTAATGATTTTATTTCAGGAATTGTATTGCTATTTGAGCGAAGTACTTCTGTTGGAGATATCTTGGAGTTTGGGGGAAACGTAGGTATCGTAAGAGAGATTGGACTTAGAGCATCCGTAATAGAGACACGGCAAAACATCAGTATGGTGGTTCCCAATTCCAAGCTGGTCAATGACAATGTAATCAACTGGTCTCATTTTAGCAACAGGGTGAGATTCGATGTGAGTGTTGGTGTTGCTTATGGGAGTGATACAGAACTGGTTAAGAAGATAATGATCCAGGTCGTCAAAGAGCATAAAGATGTATTGAAGTATCCAACGCCATTTGTGCGATTTATGGATTTCGGAGATAGTTCGCTGAACTTTACCGTTTATTTTTTCTCCCGAAACTTTATGTTTATTGAAGATGTAAAGAGTGATATCCGATTTAAGATAGATGCTCAATTCAGAGCCAGTGGAGTTACCATCCCATTCCCACAGAGAGATGTATGGTTTAAAAACCCACTGGACCAGGCTTAATCATTCAACCTTGGGGGTTTTCTCATTTTTTTAATTTCTGATCTTTTAGACTTTTCTTTTTTTCTTGCTGCAACGGAAGCAGCTGATGGTTTGGTCTTAATGCGCTTCTTTTCTTTTTTCAACGCATGTTCTATCATGGCATCAAATTTCTTGATGACCGCATTTTTATTGGCAACTTGTGATCGCTTTCTGTCATGAGAAAGGACAAGAACACCTTCTTTGTTGATGTGATTGGATAGCTTAGAACGGATCTTCGATTTCTGCGTTTCGGAGAAAAATGAAGATGTTTCTACATTAAAGTATAAGACCACTTTAGTCTCTACCTTATTGACGTGTTGTCCGCCACTGCCTCCGGAACGGGCAGTAGAGAAAGTCAATTCTTTGTGTAGCGTTTTTGTATCCACACCATCTCCAACATCCGGAAACGGGTATAAGGTTCAATGAGCACTACTTACGGTCAAGAAGAAATTGTTGAAATTGGCTGTAATCATTTTGAAATAAAGTCGCTTCTTTGGTCTTATCAGCCAGGTCTGCTAATTGTTCCGGAATCGTAATAGACTCATTCAATGTAGCCTCCACGGTCGACAGAAACTTAGCTGGATGGGCAGTCTCCAGGAAGATACCGAAGAGGTCATCTTCAGGGTTACTATTAAAGTACTCTTCAAGGGCTCTATATCCGATTGCACCGTGTGGATCGCAACAGTAACCGTGGTTACTATAGACAGATTTCATGGTTTCACGAGTTTCTTCATCAGCATAATAATATCCTACCATATCTTCTCTAATGGATTGAATATCATTGTTATACAAGTCAAGTATTCGCACAAAGTTAGAGGGATTTCCTACATCCATGGCGTTGCTGATGGTCGGGATGGATGGGCGAGGAGTATATATACCAAGATCCAGGTATTCCGGAACTACTTTATTGACATTGGTCGCTGCGATGAAGCGATTGACGGGCAGTCCCATGTGCTTGGCCATCAGTCCTGCAGTGATGTTTCCAAAGTTTCCACTGGGCACACTGAAGACCACTTCTTTACCTAATCCTTTTACTTGCTTGTAAGCCTCGAAGTAATAAAAGGACTGAGGGATCAATCTAGCTATGTTGATACTATTGGCTGAGCTGAGTGAGTAGCTGTCTCTAAGGTCCGGATCAAGAAAAGCCTGCTTTACCATAGCCTGACAATCATCGAAAGTTCCCTGGATTTCGCACGCAGTGATGTTTTTGCCAAGGGTTGTCAATTGCTTTTCCTGGAGGTCACTCACTTTTCCTGATGGGTAAAGAATGACTACTTCTATACCAGGAGTATCATAAAATCCAGCTGCAACTGCTCCACCGGTATCTCCACTGGTGGCAACGAGAATGGTCAGCATATCGTCTTTGTCTCTGTTGAAGTATGACATCAATTGACTCATAAATCGAGCACCAAAATCCTTAAAGGCCATTGATGGTCCATGAAACAACTCTAGGGAACCAATCCTGTCAGTAATCATTTCCACAGGAGCCGGAAAAGATATGGCTTCACTGATGATGTCTTCCAGCACAGAAGTAGGAAGAGCATCCTTCATTACATTTTTAGCTACCGCAAAAGCAATTTCTTGAAAAGTCAAATTTTCTAACTCTCTGAAAAATGCTTTTGGTAATGCTGGGATAGAGGTGGGCATATATAATCCCTTATCAGCAGGCAATGAATTCATCACAGCTTCTTCAAGACTTACCCTAAGGTCTTTATTATTGGTGCTATACAGTTTCATAAGTCAATATTTAATAGCTCCTTCGTTATTAATTTTTGATACAAAGCAAGAGTTACCAATTTGCTCATCCGTCAGAAATCGCTCCACTTCTAGGACTATATTTTCTGCGATAAGAGAATTGGAACAAAGGGCAAACATTGCTGGTCCTGCTCCACTGATACTAAAACCAAGTGCACCCAATCCCATAGCCATTTCTTTAATATGACGGAAATGAGGTATAAGCCTGGACCTTTGCGGTTCTATGATAACATCCTGTAGACACCGACCCAGTAAGTCAATATCAGAAGTATACAATGCAGCAATGAAGGCAGCAAGATTACCGGATTGCCTGATGACCAGATCCAAAGGCACCTGATCATTTAATATGTCTCTGGAGTCTTTGGTCAATATTTTAATGTGTGGGTGAATCATGGCTACATATAAGCCTTGCGGCAAATGTATCTTCTTAAAATCCAGAGACGGATTATCTCTAATGAGAACCATTCCACCCAATAAGGAGGGAGCCACATTATCAGCATGAAATGCCCCATCAGCGATCTCTTCCCCTTCCACTGCAAATCTTAATATTTCGTTCTTGGTTAATCCTGTCTTGAGATATTCATTGACGGCATAGACTCCACCCACCGCACTGGCTGCTGATGATCCCATTCCGGAACCGAAAGGCATCTTTTTATGAATGACCATTTCTATGGGGGCATCTGTTTCACCCAGGTGTTCCATCAATCGATGGGCTGCATATCCGGCAGTGTTTTTCATTACATCAAGTGGCAGCTTTCCTTTTCCTCCTTTGATTTCTGAGATGACCAGTCCGGGTTTGCTTCCTTCTCTTACCAGGATATCATCACCGGGTTGCTCCAATGCAAATCCCAGGATATCATAACCCACAGCCACATTTGCTACAGATGCAGGTGCAAATACTTTTACAGGATGACCCATCACGTGATATTTACAATGGTTAATAAATCAGCGAATACTCCTCCGGCTGTAACCTCAGCTCCTGCTCCCGGACCTTTGACTACCAATGGTCGGGTATTATATCTTTCAGTGGTCATTACGACCATATTGTCAGCACCGGACAATCCATGGAACGGACTATCGGGACCTACTTTCTTTAATCCAATCTTAGCATTGCCATTCTCAGTTTCAGCAATGAACCTCCAAACTTTACCCTCAGCCTTCGCTTCTTCCACCTTATCCTTAAAGGCAACATCATATTCTTCAAGTTTCTCAAAGAATGCATCTACACCTTCCACACCCATCAGTTCTTTAGGAAGAATGGGATCCAGGATTACATTCTCCGGTTCTATATGAAAACCGGCTTCTCGGGTGAGAATGATGATCTTTCTTTTAACATCCTGACCACTGAGGTCTTCCCTTGGGTCGGGCTCAGTAAATCCTTTTTCCTTTGCTTGAGCTACCAGGCTGGAAAATGGAACAGATCCATCGAAGCTATTAAAGATAAAAGACAGAGACCCGGATACAACGGCTTCTATCTTAAGGATGCGGTCACCTGAATTGATCAGGTTTTTCATGGTAGACAAGATGGGAAGCCCCGCACCTACGTTAGTTTCATAAAGGAAATATACTCCTTTGTCGCGGGCTTTATTTTTTAGGTTCAGGTAAGATGCATAACTCGATGAAGTGGCCACCTTGTTGGGTGTGGTGATGGAGATATTGGCATCCAGTATGCTTTCATAAAGGTCCGGAATACTTTTATTGGCTGTGTTATCGATGAAGATGGAATTGGATAAATTCATATTTATCATCTTCTCTACAAATCCATTCGGATCAGAGCTGTCACCGGATGCACCTAATTGCTTTTTCCAGGATTCAAGGTCTATTCCATCGTTATCGAAGAGCATTTTTTTGCTGTTAGCGATACCACAGACGGCAATATCGATAGCATACCTATCCTTCAATAATTTCTTCTGATCATTGATCTGTTGCAATAGGGTTCCTCCGATCAACCCCACACCGATCATAAAGAGATGAATGGTTTTGGACTCTGACAGGAAGAATGCATCATGAACCAGGTTGAGGCACTTGGCTTCATCTTTCTGATCAATGACAAATGAGATGTTCAATTCTGATGATCCCTGGGCAATCGCAATGACATTGATTCCATTCCTGCCGAGGGCCTGGAACAATTTACCGGCGATACCGGGGACAGCTCGCATCTTTTCACCGATGACAGCCATGATGCAAAGGTTGTCTTCAATCTTCACCGGGTCAATTTTATGACCCATGATCTCTTGCTCAAAGGCATTATCGATGGCTTCTTTGGCTTCTTCAGCATCTTTCTTAGCTACAGCAATGCAGATGGAGTGCTCAGAAGAGGCCTGGGTGATCAGGATGACATTGATCTCTTTATTGGCCAGGGAAGTAAATAGTCTTGAGGATATTCCAGGCACACCCATCATACCGCTTCCTTCCAGGCTTAAAAGCACCACATCTTTCAGTGAAGAAATCCCTTTAATAGGCGACCGCCATTCTTCATCATAAGCATTGTGTATCCTCGTTCCGGGATGAGTGGGATTAAGCGTGTTTTTAATGTAAATGGGGATATCAGCTTCAAGTGCAGGCTGAATCGTAGGTGGATATATCACCTTTGCACCGAAATGCGACATCTCCATTGCTTCAGCATAACTCAACTGTGGTAGAGAGAATGCTTTTTTCACCTTCCTGGGGTCTGAGGTAAGCACGCCATCTACATCTGTCCATATTTCCAGGATTTCAGCATTGAGAGCACCGGCAAGAATGGCAGCGGTATAATCTGATCCACCCCTTCCAAGCGTAGTAGTTAATCCTCCGGTAGCTGTAGCAATAAAACCGGTAACAATTTGGGTACGACCTATTGTAGTAGAAAAATGTTCACTGATCTTATCATAGGTGAGACCGAATTTCACCTTGGCATTTCCAAAGTCTTTATTGGTCTTAATGATTTTTCTTGCATCCAGGAAATCAGCATCCAGTCCTCTTGCCCTCATGGCGTGAGCAATGATAAAATTTGAACTTCGCTCTCCGAAGCTTAGCACATAATCCATGGTTCTGGGTGATGCTTCTCTGACCAGGAATATTCCACGCAACAACTCTTTGAGCGTCTGGTGGTTCTTATTGATCTCTTCCTGGGTGGACAACAATGCATCACCGGATAATAGGGATTGGACAGCTTGCTGATGTCGATCTGTGAATTGATGATACAACCCTATATATTTCTCTTTGCCTCGAGCGGCCAGATCACTCATCTCGATCAGCATGTCTGTTACGCCACCAAATGCTGAACATACGATGGTCAAAGCTTCTCCAGATTTAATGCGTGGTTCCACGAGATCGATCAGGTGATTGATCCTTTCAGGAGTTGCCACGGATGATCCGCCAAATTTTAAAACCTTCATTGCTATAGTGTTCTCTTTATAAGGCTACAAATGTAGCTACTTCAAGCTCTTTGAATATCAATTGTTGGAATAAGTTATGGTAGGGAGGTGCAATAATACTGCCTATTATAATAAATACAAGGGCTTTGAAGAAAAAATGAACGCAGAAGACAATTCATCTGCAATGTCTTGTAGAATTATTTATGAATATTATAACATCGATCAGCTGGCAATGCTGATTGAATATTCCTACCTTAGAATTATTCAATGATCAATTATAACACCTGTTTTATGAAGTACACATTTACATTATTGCTTTCATTTCTTATGATTCTGGGCGTTCAAGCACAGAAAGAATATACTAAAACACAGGACACCAGGACGGTAGATGACTTAAGGCCCTTAACCTATAGATCAGGGCAGGGGTTGGCTATGGATACCCTTTTCCCAACAATTTTTGATGATGAATGCTCAGATACATTATGGACATTTCAGCCTTCAACACAATGGGGCAATGTCTTTGGGACAAATGGGTTCTTAGATGCAGAGAAAGCCCAGAAATTTAAGTTTGACGATGCAGCAACATATTCTGTATTTGATGTGGGTGTGTTCTTTTCACAAGCTTCGGTAGTAGGTGATGGGAATTTAAGGGTTAAGATATACAGCGTAAATGCCAGAGATGGTGGTCCGGATCAACTGCTAGGTATGTCTCAGGATATTAAAGTAAGCGATATTCAGCTTGACGAACAAGATCTGGCCATCACATTCTTTGACTTAGAAAATCCCATTGAAATCAATCAGGATGCATTTTATGTGAGTGTTGATTTTTCAAGCCTCTATGAAACCAATGACACTGTTGGAGTTTTTCATACTGACGTAGATTGTGGTTCTGGAGAGGATGCGTGGGAGTTGTTTAATGGACTGTGGGGCAATATGTTTGATTCATGGGGCGGATTACAATCAGAGATGGCTGTAGTTGCTTTTGTAGATTTTCAGGAATCCACTTCAACGGAAGATATCAATGAATATGTGAGCATCAAGACATATCCATCTCCAGCCAGGGATGTAGTGAATATTGAGTACACCCTCAAGGAATCTTCACAGGTTAATATTGAATTGTATGGCCTCGACGGAAGAAGGATCGCTGTGCTTCCACAAGGACAACAATCTACTGGCAAACACAACCTGCAAGTAGATGTTTCGGATTGGGTGAATGGGTCTTATCTAACTAGGATTACTACTGAGAGAGGGGTGATAACGAGGAAAATTGTGGTGGTGCATTAAATAAATGCGGCTTTTTAGTAGAGAGTCGAAGCCGGGAGGCTTCTCGTGTCGGTAGAGTTAGAGCCTGGAGGCTTCTCACATCGGCCTATTTATAATCCTTAGTGGATGATACACCGTATCTGCTTTCTCAAATACTTTATCGATGTCCAGACTCATAGGTTTTAATTGTCGATTGACGTACCGTTCCATCTGATCGGTGAAATGGGGGCTGTTGGGTTCAGCACTGGTTCCATATGCATTAATGGTCTCTATTTGAACTCCGGAAGAATCAAATTGGGCAAGAATGATATAAGACTCTCCTGCCACGCCTTTGTAAATACCATTGTCCAGGGATTGGGTATGTATGGCTGCTAGGACATCAGGGCCTCCACTCAATGGAAGGCTAATTTCTCCACGGATGTGCCGCTGGATTTCACCCAAAGCTTTATCGATTTGCCCATAATTATCCATCATCTCATCTTTGGCTTGAGAAATGGCTTTTACACAATCCTCTTCTGTTATTAGGCCTCCTCTATTGATTTTTCCCTCTGATGCCAGGAGTGCAGTTAATCTTTTAAGAGAAATGATAAATAAAGCAGCAGTGGTGTTATCAATATTGGTGTTTCGATCCCATTTATTCAAGAGAGAAATGGCATCGCTGATTTCCTGATATTTATCGGGGTTTAAGGACAAAAGCAACTCAAGATTAACCATCGTAGGAGATGTTAAGGTGTCTGGGTAAGTAGTGCTAAACTTGATGTCTTTAAAGTCCAGGTAACTTAACTCGGAGTATTGCTCGATCAGATTAAGAAATTGTCTGCTGCGGTTATTGTATAGGGTGTCACCTTGAAAACCCATAACATCATTCAAGTCAGTTTCCAGAGGATCATCATCTGCGTGTGAAGCATTATATGGAGAGTTATTGGTATTGAACACATACCCACTTTCGGGATTTAGAACCTGGGGTAATGAATCTAGAGGATAATATTGTTCTTCCCACAGTGATGATGGGGAATCTCCTGATAATGTAGAAGACCATTTCAACCCGTAATCTCTTACCGGAACAGAGGCATTGCTGATGAAATAAATGGAATCATATCGGTCTGCATATACAATATTGGTGCTGGGGATGGCTTGCATCTTGAGAGCCTGCTGGAATTCATCGAAATTTTTTGCTTTGTTCATGGCCCACCACTG
Organism: Saprospiraceae bacterium; assembly: GCA_013002995.1. GTDB lineage: Bacteria > Bacteroidota > Bacteroidia > Chitinophagales > Saprospiraceae > JABDLO01. Next base: position 12,769 of record JABDLO010000315.1, read on the forward strand.
TTCACTCATTCTGAGGTTGCGAGATGCGACAAACCTCCAGGCAAAATAGCCCTGATCTGTTTTAATTACCGGACCATGGATACTGTGATAGATGGTGCGGGTGATGGGAATCTTTAATGGGCCCCACAGCTTCATCCATGCATGGTAAGTGCGTCGTTCCAGTTGTAAGATCGTATCACCGTAATAATAATGTTGTGGTTTAGATTCATGCATTCTGAGCTTGTACACATCTGAAAGATCGGGATGATTGACGGTATGTGCCCATCCCAGGTATTCATTGACACCGTGAAAGATCATAAATCCACCCGGGAAGGTTCCTCCAAGGATGTTCAATCCTTCATTACTGGAAAGGTGAGCCTCATACCATGAATACCACCCTTCCAGGGGCTGATGTGAATTGATGGCCAGAAAGGTTTTATCACCATCTGTTTTTTTCCGGCTGATGGCTATGGCATTGGAGCCTACAGGCAGTTTTTCTTCCTGATCAATATTGCCTTCCAGTATATTCCTTAAATCGTTGCCTGCTCCGGATATGTCAACAAGCCCCAATTGGTATGCTACCAGAAGGTCATGATTAGTTATGGGGAATGCATCATCAAGCAAAACCTCTTCAGGATATCTTTTTGCAAAAGCATTGATACCATCTACAAAGGAATTTAGCAAGTCTTTATGCTGACCCCTAATCTCGATATCATACCTGGCTTCAACTTCTTCCCTCAAGCCCATAAATTTAATTGCAAAGTCTACAACAAGGCCATCCTTTCCCTTCACTTCACCCAACATTCCCTTCGCTGCCAACAATTGTTCCTGAAGAGTAATGAAGTCATCCTCACATTGGGCCCAGGCCAGTCCGTAAACCACATCAATGTCTGTCTTTCCATGGATGTGTGGCACGCCCCATTCATCTCGTGCAATTCTGACATCCTGATGCTCGAGGAACTCTATTTCGTGACAGGAGAAAAGCCCAAAAAGCATGAAAAGAAGAAATAAATATTTCATGCTGAAAAGATAAGAATATCCGGAGCACTTTTACGGAACGGGGCTTTAGCCCTGAATAATTAACAACACCTATTAGTTAGAAAAATGATTTCTATTGATATTCTATAATATCATCCACAAAATGGCCTAAAGTAATTTTAGAAGTTGGGGGCTGAACCCCACAATCAGTACGTTACAACTAAGTCCGGACCTGGCCCTCTAGTTCCTGAGCTACCTTTACGGAACGGGGCCTTCAGGCCCATCCCTAGGTAACAACCCTTTATTAGTTACAGATCCATTACTTTTACTAATCCCTATTATCATGCACAAAATGCTTAAAGTAATTTTAGAAGTTGGGGGCTGAACCCCACAATCAGTACGTTACAACTAAGTCCGGACCTGTACCCCTAGGTTCTGAGAAACTATTACGGACCGGGGCCTCAAGGCCCCGAATATTAATCTCATATATTCTTTTAAATATTCCAGAATCGATGTGATAAACCTTGATGTTTTAATAGTATATTCTCATTTATAATTATTGTATTTTTATTTATGAGTCCATTTTAATATTGAAGTGATTTAAAAACTATCTTAACACTTGCAGACAACTCACTGAAAGCCAATACTTCAGCTTTTTTTAAGTCTCGGATATTCCACATACGAAACAAAAAAAGAGCTTCGTCTTGGCTTCCAAGCAGTTATCTTCAGAAATCAACATAGTTTTTAAATCACTTCATCTTCAAAATTTACCCCATTGTGAAAAAAATTTCATTGGTTAGCTTGTTTTGTTTTAGTCTGGTAATAACCGGCATTACACAGGGTGGATCCCTGGATACTTTATTCGGAGAAAATGGATTTACTGTTTGGGATAATAATGGAAACACGGATGCTTTTTACAGTATGACTCAATCTTCAGACGGCAAGATATTTCTGAGTGGATACACGGCAAACGGAAATAACGAAACTCCTGCAATCATTCAACTTGATCCTAATGGAAAACGGAATAATGCCTTTGGAAATGAAGGGATGGTGGCTTTAGAACCGACGGCTACTAGCGGAGAAACGGCAGATATTGCCATTTATGGGGAAAGCATATATGTTGCCTATTATGCCACGATTGATGAAAACTTTTCCGGAGCCATCACGAAATATGATTTAAGTGGAATACCGGATAGCTCTTTTGGGGAGACAGGTAAAAAAACCATCTCTTATAATGCACAGAGTTATACTCCGAAATCCATTGCCATCGATGATCAAGAAAATATATACGTTCTGGCGATCAGAGGAGCAGGGTTTATCGTCATGAAAATGGATAAAAATGGAGTGGCAGATCAACCATATGGTGATAATGGGGTGTTTTTCTATGAATTCGATCAAGGTTTTGCGAATTTAGAAGACATCAGCCTGCTAGCTGATGGCCTCATATTGATAACAGGACAGCACTTTATTTCTTCTTCCACCGATCCTGAAGCTCCTTTGGTTGTATTTCGACTAAACACTTCGGGTAACCTGGATGAGACCTTTCATCAGACTGGGTTCAGAAGCATTGAGCTAGGAGAAGATATATTGTTAAGTGCGTACAAGATTTTTTGGTCAGAACAGGAGGAAAAACTGATAATCATTGGGTCTTATTATTCTGACAATCATGATGGCTTGGTTATGAGATTGAACCCGGACGGAAGTGATGATGATTCTTTTGGAAATAGCGGAGTCGTGCTTATTGAAGAGATACGGCAACCATTGTATGATGGTTTCAGAGACCTGGAGGGAAGAATTGTTGTAGCTGGAGACGATTATATTATCAGACTGACTGCTACCGGAGAAAAGGATAATTCCTTCGGGACGAATGGAATTGTTTCAGATCAATACAACATTTATGCCTGCGATATGGACGCAACAGGAAACTATCTGGTTACGGGCAGCTCTTATAATGGGAATGATTTAGATGGATTTGTTTCAAAGTATCTGGCTGAAGATATGAGCTCTTCTACTGAAGATATTGACCATCAACTTTTAAATGTTGAATCCACTCCCAATCCATTTGTTGATTACATTAATGTATCCATTTACAACAAAAATGATCTTCCATCCGCAAGGATCGTGATACAAAATCAGATAGGACAGGTGGTGTATCGCTCTCCTTCCTTTCATCTGAATTTCGGGATTAATCATATCTCGATCAATGAAAAGCTTTCCACACTGGAACCTCAGACGTATATTCTAAGTGTAGTTACAGGAAAAGGAGTGACCAGTAAAAAAGTAATTAAACTATAATCCAAACCTCCAAAGACTTTTACGGAACGGGGCCTTTAGGCCCCGAATAATAAACAACACTTTTTATTTAGAAAAAAGATTTCTATTGTTTTTTCATTATATCATTCACAAAAGGCATGAAGTAGTATTAGGAGGTGGGGGCTGAAGCCCCCAATCCGTATGGCACTACTAAATTCGGAACAGGGCTCCCCAATCTCTGAGAGACCGTTACGGAACGGGGCCTTCAGGCCCCGAAAAAACCACTAAAAAGTAGTTGCATATTCCCGGATCCCATCCAGCAGCATCTGTACAGACATGATCAGGAGGAGCATTCCCATCAGTTTTTCAACAGCTGCCAGACCTTTCTTACGTAAGATACGCAAAAGAAAAGGAGCGGAAAACATCACAGCAGCTGTAATCCCCCAGGCGATGGCCAGTGAGGCTGTTAATCCACCGATATGGTCTTCGTGCTGGTTGCTTAAGACCAGCAAGGTGGCCAGTGCTGAAGGTCCGGCAACCATAGGCAAGGCAATGGGTACGATAAATGGCTCTCCTGTAGAGGCAAATAAACTTCCATTCTTTCTGGGGAATATCAGGTTAATGGCGATGATAAAAAATATCAGTCCTCCGGCAATTCTCACAGATGTGGTTTCAAGATGGAATATATCCAGAAAATTCTGACCCAGAAATAGAAAAAACAATAGGATGATCAACCCGAATATCATCTCCCGGGCAATGATCTTCCGATGCCTTGCTTTATCCACATCCTTGAGTATGGCCAATAGGATCGGCACATTCCCGAATGGATCGAGGATGAAAGTCAGCACAATGGCAGTCGATATGATACTAAAGGTGTTTTCCACGCCGCAAATGTAGTATTACTCCTCAAGCGGACAAATGATTGTGATAAAATTATTGAACATCTTGTATTTTGCATGAAACTAGCTGCAAAATGAAACAGATATTGATACTTATCGGAATGCTTTTATGGGGTATATCATATTCCCAGGATAGTTTAACCACGCAGGTATTTAAGGAAAATGCTCGCCCACTGATGATCAACGAAGGCGAGTGGTCAGGTGAAGGATCTGAATTCATTCTAAAGGCGGCAGATGAAAATCACTTTTTCTTGATCGGAGAATATCATGGCATTGCAGATGTAGCTCTTTTTACTTCTTCACTACTGAGTAAAATAAAAGATAAGGGATATCAATACTTTATATCTGAAACCGGACCGTACACAGCCGGAATACTTGAAAGCTATGAAGATGATTTCAACAAGAATATTGGTGACCATCTCAGAAAATATCCTTTAAGCTTCCCCTTTTATAACTATCGGGAAGAAGCTGAAGTGTTAAAGGTGTTGATGGATAGAAACACAAGTTATGGGCCAGCGACCTGGGGCCTGGATCAGGAATTTGCCGCTTCTTATCGCATGTTTTTTCAGTGGTTGTATGATACAGCATTGACGGATGAAAGCAAAATGGTCGCTAAGGAGTATGCTGATCTGGCACAGACAGCATTTAATGAATCATTTAAGAAGAAAAATCCGGCTGCTTCAATAATGGGTCGGTTATCTCCTAAAGATTTTGACAGATTGGAGCAGACATTTCAGGGACAGGAAGCAGGATTGGACCTGATTGAGGAATTAAGAGAAACGACGACCATCTATCAATTGTGGTTTCAGGGGGGAGGGTATCAGTCCAACATGAGAAGAGCTGCATTGATGAAAAAACACTTTAATCGGTATTACTCACAGGTTAAAGATGATCCCAACGCTAAGGTGCTGGGTAAGATGGGTGCCAATCATTTCTATAAAGGAAGGAGCCCGTTGAATATATTGGATATTGGGAATCACATTCATGAAATCGCATTACAGGATGGTAAGTCGTCTTTTCATATGTTTGTATTACCCAAGAGAGGCACTTCCAATTCCTGGAACCCCTTCACCCAGGATGAAGCAGACAAGACCAAGCCTTTTGACACCATGGAAGATGGAGGGAAAGTTGATTTATCACCTTTAATCAAAGGTACATCTGATGATCACTATTCAATTGTCGATATGCGACCGATCAGAAAAATGCTATTTGATAGAAAACTCAAAATTAAAGATCAGGGCTTGGAGAGATTAATATGGTCTTATGATGCTATATTGGTCATGCCCCAGGTGACTGCCGCTACCAATTATGATTGATAACCTATTTATGTGTTATGGTGTTAATTGGTTGAGCTTTTAATCATGAAACAGTTTGCAGAATTATATAGGGCCATTGATCAGACGACTAAGACCAATCCCAAGGTCGAGG
>JABDLO010000318.1 GCA_013002995.1 Saprospiraceae bacterium
GCATTTTCTGGTGGGTTGTACGATAAAATGTTCCCAAATGAATTGCCTTCCTGTCCTAGTGAAACATATACAACATAGACTAAAAAAATCAAAAGTATGGGCACCGCAATATTGGCCAGTTTCTCAAGTGTTTTAATACCATATATGGTGGTGATGGTGATGAATACTGATCCAATTAATATGATCATCCAAAGAGGAATATGAACACCCAGGGTTTCCAGGGCGGTATCCTGAATGGCTTGTGCCAATAATTCCAACGCAACCGAAAACCACCCTAACAGACTAATACCAAAAATGATATTGATGATCTTTGCACCTTGTTTCCCAAAAGGAAATCTCAAGATCATATATGTTGACAACCGAGAACGATTCCCTATTAAGGTAGTAACCATACAGAGGATGGTCAAAACCAATGTAGAAATCCCAAATGCGATCATTGAGTTCATAAAACCAAGGTTCACCGCAATTTCAGCTCCCAGGAATAACACAGGCAGGGAAACGCCCAACCCGGTTATGATCAATGCGATCTTCCAACCTGAAGTGAAATCCTGAGGTTGTACCTTACTATTGGTGTATTGGTTGCTGTCAGCCATTATCCAGGAAATCTTAAGCGTACTGACCTAATAATTCTTCTACCAATTCTTTCAAGTCAGGATGGCAAACATTCCCTTCTTCTACTATTAACTGATCATCCAGGTAGATAGAAGCCTTTGCAACAACTCCGTCAAAATGAGACTTAGCGACCTGCCCGTGAGGAGGCATATCAATAGGACTGGTATGTCCAAACCCAAAATCAACTCCACCCCATATTCTTTCATCCTCCACGATCTCACCACATAACTTTCTCACTCCCGGATTCAATCCTATCATATTGTGAGATATCTTGTACATATTAGGATCGTCAAATGAAGCAAGAAACTCCTGGAACTTTTTTGCTTCCTTATTACCAAACACTTCTTTTATGATACCATCCTTCATCACAAATCCCACCTGGTTGTCATTATCGAATATATCGGCATTCATCAACACGTCAAAAACAATCCTTCCATTCATGCTCCCTAATTTAGGAACTATATTGACATAACCCGGGGCTGTTCCAAAAATTGGCTTCGAGTAATCTCCATCATCTATGTCAAAAGCATAGTCAAGATTAATTTCATAGGAGACGTCAGTACCATTGGAGCTTGTAATTCTAACCACGTTGGATTTTTTAGCCATATCCATAATTCGGTGAAGAAGATTACCAAGGACCTTAATATCATAACCAGTAAAAACGCGTTTCATAGAAGCTACACTGCTACCACCAATGACGAGATACCGCAACTTTTTGTTATTGGCCATTGCTTTCTCCCAGATATCTGAATAGAGTAATACGGTCGATGTCATTTCAATCCAGACCTCTACTTCACAAAGAGCAGCTGTTAATGCCTCGGAAGGCCAGTCTGCCATTCCAATTTGAGCATCTCCTCTTCCTTTGGGAATCCACATTACTAAGGGGATTCCTCCAGCCTCAGCAGCTGCTTTTGCCAGACCATCAACTGTCTCCCGATCAGATCCGGAATCGGCAGTAATGGCTATAGTTTCACCAGGTTGCACTTGAAACATTTCGTTGATAATAACCTTAGAGACCATCGCCATATCTAAATTATCTTTTGTGTCCATAATTTTTCAATATTGAATAAGAAATAATTTACCATCAAAACTCAATTCCAATCGTCGCTCCATAAGTAGCAGGTTGACCTCTCCAGCCAAATCCAAATGGATCATATTCAAGGTAATATTGCTTATTGAGCAGGTTCCTTCCCCAAAGGGTAAACTGAATCTTGTCAACTGTAATGCTGGCTTGTGCATCCAATAATTGGTATCCATCAGATGTAGTATCATCTGAATTAAAATCAGACCAGTAGATTTTACCGGTTCCATTCAGATTTACACTTACATCCAAAGTTGCCTTTTCAGTAACATTAACACTTGAAGCTAAACCAAAATTGAAATTGTTGCGAGGCACAAATGAAGTGATGTTTCCATTAAATTGATTCAAGTCTGTCGTCATTCCATTGGCGCCACCTGTAAATCCGCCTTCATCAATCTTTGAATCTACAAATCCATAGCTGAATAATACATCGAGGTATTTGGAAGGTCTCAATTTTGTATCTATTTCAAATCCTACAATGGTACTCTTCTCATAGTTGAAATTTCCCGGGATAAAAAATTCAGTAGCTACAGCAAATTGCTGACGGTCTTTAAAGTTAGAATAGAATACAGAACCATTGAACAGAAATCGATTATTCCATGAAGAAGTCTTGAATCCTATTTCATAGTTATCTGACAACTCATCCTTATAGTCACCATTGTACAGATCAGTCACCTGTGGATTGAATCCACCAGCTCTATAACCTCTACCGTAATTGGTGTACAACATTACTGATTCATTGGCTTGATAGCTAAGAGATACTTTAGGCTGTAAAATATTGTTCGACCGTTCATTTACAACATCTCCCAAACGATCATCCTGTTCAAAATTGTCATTGTCATATCTCACTCCCAATGCAGCAGTTAATTTCTCTGACAATTGGTAATCCATAAATCCAAAGAGGGCCAAAGTCGTAACTGTATTGGTATAATCTGTCACCGCCCATTCAGCAGACAATAAAGCATCGGATTGAAAGAAAGGCCGCTCTACATTCTGGTAAAATCCACCAAGGCTCCAACTGACTTTAGAATCAGAAGCCAAGCTGGTCAATCGCAATTCCTGATTGAATGACTTAGTATCATTCGTTTCCCCCTGGTCCAAAACAAATACTTCTGTGAAATCCAGGTCACCAACTGTCATACGCTGTACATCACTGTACGCAGTAATACTTTGAAGTTTTACTTTATCGAATTTGTATTGCAGATTGACGCTAGTGAATAGATTTTTCAACTCAGATTCACCGAATACATCCTGAGAAATAACATTATTTCCATCTTCAGGATTGGGATCAAGTGCTTCCAGCCATCCATCGTTGTTTACACTGCTTGGGCTGATGGAGTAATAAGTAGCACCTGCTTCTGTGTCAATGTATTGAGCAGTAACTGTAGCTTTTAGATTACTCGAAAGATTGGCAATAATCTGACCACGTAAAGTGAGATCTTTACTGAAATCAACTTTTTTATCCAAAAAATCATTGGTCAGTAAGCCATCAAAATTTTGGTATTGAGTGGACAATCGATAAAATACCTTATCCTCCTGGATGGCTCCTGAAGAGATGAATTGTCCAGTGAAGGCATTACCATTACCATAACCCAATTTCAATTTATTCTTAAAGGTATTGGTCGGTTCCTTGGAGTATATATTTATGGCTCCTCCTATGGCATTTTTTCCGTATAGTGCTCCTTGTGGTCCTTTTACTGCTTCTATTAAAGCCAGGTCAAATAACTCCTGATTCAATAGACTGGGATCCGGAATGGTAACCCCATCAATTACAAATGCAACCGGTGCATCCGCATTTCTTATCTGAGGAATTCCTCTTACAATCAGGAAGTTTACCCCGGCAGCTTGGGTCTCACTTAATTTTAGATTAGGTACTAATTGAGCAAAATCAGTGATGTTGCCAATTCCTGCCTTTTCTATTCCTTCACTGTTTAAGGCGGTTACAGATTCCGGTGTACGTTGGATGGATTCCGTTCGCTTTCTAGCTCGTCCCACCACTCCTGAAAATCCAGTAACTACAACTTCCTCCAATTCCTGTACTGCTTCATTCATGGTAATGTCTAGTCGATTTTGTCCTTCCAGGATAACTTCGACATTAACATACCCAATATAGCTAACGACTATGGTTGCATCAGCTGAGGAAACGGTTAATTCATAATTTCCATTAAAATCAGAAACGGTACCATTGGAGGTTCCTTTTTCAAGAATAGAAGTACCGATCAAGGCTTCTCCAGATGAATCTGTGATTTTACCCGATACGGTATGTTGTTGTGCGTATGAGAAAGTAGTAAGTAGAAGAAAAAGTAGGTATATGTGTTTTTTCATGACAAAGAAATTTTAAAAATAATGAATGGTTCTTTGAATAATTGGATTGTAAACTAGGCAGGAATTTATTCTATTCTTTTAATTCTATTTATTATTATTTTATTTTGTAATTCAATTTTATAAATAGGAATTTAATGGAAAATCTTCAGTTAAGGGAAAGCAATACCTTATTGATTACTTCACATTGCTTCAAGGTTTTATTGGATGAAGTCTTAAACCACTTCAACAAGACACACAATCACCCCTCTTCGATTAAGGTCACTCAGTTATATGGATTTGGAAATTTCAATCCAGATGATCCCAGCTTAAAGCAGGAATTTGAAAAATTGACCGGAAGCTTCATCAATGGAAAATACCTGTATCATAAAAGCCGGGAATTAAAATCAGGCAAACCCGTTCTCAAATTAAATGGATTCTATAAGACTGTACTTTTCCAGTACATTGGTTATGAAGATATCAGATCCTTTACGGAAAATATGATTCAGGATAATCATGAAAAAGCCCGGCAACTGGAGTTGATATCTTCTTCACTGAAAGACCAGACCTATTACTATGTGTCCTATCATTTTGGAGAATATAAAGAGATTGTAAAGGCCCAGGTCTCTGTTTTTAATAACTGGAAAAATATGGAGTACAAATATCTATATCCACAGAGCGATGGCACCTTTAAAGAGTTCTTATATCATGCAACGGTCAGGAAGAGAGCAGATATATTAAACATCAGGACCAAGACTCTAATGGATGGAAGGATGGTAGACGGAGGTGAGAGCATATTGTACATAGGCTATGGTGACCCGGGTCGTAGTGCTTTCATACTGGGGGTATTTTCTGCTTTTGACATCAACAATCGGATCATTGCTGGAAAAACCATTCATGAAAAGTGTGATTCCAGGGAAGAGATGATCACTAAATCAAAAGCCCGTAAGATCCCGGCCTACATTGCTCAGGAAATCAGAAATGTAAGGATCGAGAATGAATCAGTCATCCCCAATGATAAATTAGAGATCTCCCAGAAAAGTCCATACAGCATCACTTATGAAAAACTTCCGGGCAACTATCATTTTGATCTCTTACAAAATGATAAATCCATTGGAGATTTCTCATTCAGAATAGATAAGGATACCTTTAGGATAACTCCCTTAATCTCAGGTGTATTGATCAACAGGGATCAGTTTGAGGTTATTCAGAATGGCTCAGTCATCCACTTCAGTTTCATGCTGACAGGCATTGCCCTCTTCTCGAGACTGGAAGTCTTCTTTAAAACATACTACCTGAGTAAAAAAGAAAACAACATCCGCGGAGTCTACAGTGGATTGGATATAGAGAATCGTCTAGTGAGCGGTGATGTTAATGTGGTTTTTGGACAGGAGTAACATTAGGTAATCACAGAAGCGATTTACCGATACTATTTTTTTAATTGAAGTTAATACTAAGGTTTTCTTGATTGTACAGTCTTTGATTCACAAAATCAGTTTATAATAGAAAATATGCTAACTATAGGCCAATTATAAGACTAAACATATGTAATTCTAAATGATAAGTAATGATACCTTGACCTCAAGGAGCTTGTTCATCATTTTACAAAAACCAGGATAAAGACATGTACAATTAATTCATCTTTTTAATTTGGATTAAGTTTTCATAGGATTTATTAATCTCGAAGAGTCTCTTTTTAATTTCTTCTGCCGTGATAAAAGTCTCCTGAGAAAAAACTCCATATATGTTACGAGTATTTGAGATATCTTTTAAAGGATTACTATTTAATAAAACAAGATTGGCAACCTTACCTTTTTCTATAGTCCCGGCTATTTCAAGATCCCCTAAAAACCTGTGAGCATCTGTGGTTGAAACTCTTAATGCCTCAAAGGGAGTTAGACCTACGTTTACCAATTCCAATAATTCATCATGAATGGAGAAACCTGGTAAAATTGTAGGAACAAGGGCATCAGTACCGGACAACAGTTTCCCACCTTTTCTATAGAAATCATATACAAAGGATTTTTGAAATTGTTCATAACCATCTTTAACGACTGCCTTTCGCTCATTAGCCACTGGTTTATAGAGATTTTCAAATAGATATTCCCAGATCCCTTTCATTTGTGGGTGCAAATACTCGGTACCCGGTTTCGCAAGTTGAACTTCACCCTTTTCAAATAGCTTTGCCATATTATTACTGGTTGTTAAAGTTGCTGTAAGCCATATATTACTCTTTGATAGTAAGGAGGAGAAATAGTCAATTTGATCAGGACTATAATCCGTTGTAAACTTCAGCATCTCTTCTGAATGTGCAATCATTCTTTGTCCGGATTCAGCAACTTGTTCAACAGAACTTGAAACAGGAATATGTCCATCTACAGGCATACCTAATTTTTCAGCTGTTGCAATGATGGTATCGTATGATTCCTTAGATAAAAAAGAGTATACCTTAATTCTATCATATCCCATTTCATAAGCATCTATTACAGATAATTTGGCTTCTTGCGGATTATTCACCCATGTGCTTATAGGTGGAGGCCAGGCCTTATCAGCACCATCAATCATTCGCGATAGGAGTATACGGGGTCCCAATAAATTACCTTTCTTGACAGAATCCCGAATGGCAATGTGTTCTGGGAATCCTGACATGACGTTGATTAAGGTAACTCCATTTGCGAGGTACAGAAACAGGATGTCATTATAGTTAATTTCATCGGTTGAGAATTTCTTTTCTCGTGGATAGATGATATTCCATGCCTGCCCTTCCAAATGCACATGCATATCACTTAATCCTGGAATTAAGTATTTGCCTTTTGCATCAATGACTTCAGCATTTTTTGGAACTTTTATTGTTCCCGAGCTGCCAATTTCAGTGATTATCCCATTTCTTATTATTATGGAATAATTTATTAGAATGCCTTCTTCGTTCATTGGAATTACATTCGCATTATGTATGGCAATGATGTTTTCACGTTTAATATGTTGTGATATAGCTAAATCGAAAGTTCCTAGTAGAGCAATAGATATGATGTAGATGCATTTTAAACATTTCATGGCTGCTTCATTTAATCTTCAATTGTAAACTACTTAATAGATTAAAAAACAATAGAGACCAAAGTACTTTCAAGCTGATCATTTATAAATGACTGCCATCATTAATAATACCAATTCTCATCTCTCATCTCTGAATGAAGGTGACCAATATCACTCCTCTCCATCGCTATTTTCTCCGTTCTAAATTCCACATTCTGCAATCTAGCCCTTATCTTTATTTGAACTGAAAACACCATTTCTACCATTCCATTTTGACAGCTTCAAAAAGCTATTCACAAAATTATGTTTCAACGACAAACCATAAATACAGGTAATTGATTTTTAGCCAATTATTGATTAGTCAATTGAGTTGAATCATTAATAACAGGCTCCATTAGTCGCACATTCATAACTTGTTAACACGCTTGAAGCGAGGAAGACAAACTACACAATTAGCTTTAATGTCTTTAACAGACTTTGTAAAACTAAAATGATCATTTGCTATATGAATCAAAGTATAATGGTGATTTAATTAAATAACTTTCATTATGAAAAACTTTTGTCTATTGCTGACAATCCTCACAACTATGTTCTCAAGTGCAGGACTTACACAGGATATAAATTCAATTTTTAATGGGAAGCTGACTTTGGATGCCAACTTAAGTAAACAAACAAAGGCTATAGATGGGCTTATGTCAGCCTATGGGGAGGTGGAAACAACCATATACAGTTATGAAGGTACTTTTGAAGATGCAGTTAATAACATGAAGGCCCCACAAAATTCTGATGTAAGTATGGTGAGCAATCAACCATTGGGCAACAATTTTAATATGTACATCATGATGACTGAGAACCTTAACTCTAAACCAATGAAAGGCGCATGGTATGATAAAGCCTGGGAAAAAGTCGAAGAGCTTGAAAGCATTATGGGGAAATCATTATCTATAACAATTAATCCATCAGGGGTGCAAAATTCTAAAGATATAAGTGTAGGTGAAAAATTAGAAATCCGCATGATTAATTTGAGTAATCCATATGTCGATCTGGATAACTTGAAGATCATAGAAGGTACCTGGGTGAGTGAAATGGTGGCTACTACCATTGTTACAGTAGAAATGCTGGAAGGTGGCTCTGAGGATTATGAAGACGAATGGGACGATGAAGAGATGGAGATGGATATAGATCTCCCAGAAGGAGCTCATTTTGTTGGTTTTGATGATGTTGCAGATTCAGAATTTCTTCAAGGCGATGTGAATTATGTGGTGGAGATGTCAACAGATCAGGCTATGAAATTCTTCAGAGAAAATAAAGAGCGTTTTGTTAACAGTTTTGAGCAGTCAGAATCACCTTTTCAAGATGGGACCATAATGACCACTTTTTATTTACTGACGCATGATGGAGATATCAAGACTGGTGATGATGTAATATCCATGACGATCCTTCCTTCACCCAAAAGTATCCTATCCGATGCTTTAGGCAAGAATCAAGGCACCTGGACATTGATATCAATTAGCCGATGGATTGAAGAAGAATACTAATGAAAATTTAAAGCGATCAACAAGAGATTGCTACATCACTTACCTAATGTAGGTTCACATTGGAGTTGATGTGATTGCAAAGGTTAAATATGCTGGATCATGAGTTCAGACTTCTTATGATGTGGATTATTTTCATTAATAAACATAACTGTGGGGTGAGTACTTTATGATGTATACCATATATACTAAGAGGGTTTGCTGATCTCATTCCATTGTATATTAATTATTAACCGGGGGTAATCTACAAATTAACACCCTCAGCCAAAAAAAAACATAAATCTACTTCTCAATTCTCATTTACTTCTTAAATATATCCTTCCTTCAGACAGAATTTTATTTATAAAGTCGTGACGAAAAAACTGAAAGTAATCTTTAATTATTGGTATTTTAGAATCACCTAAATTTTTCAATTATGAAATCATTCTTCTATTACCTCCCTATACTGGCACTCATATTTATATTAAGTCCGACATCTGCTATAGCTCAGAAAAGTAATAAATACAAGGTGGTCATCAATCACGAGGAACAATATTCGATATGGCCGGCAAATAAAAAAAATTCCAAAGGGTGGCAGGAAACCAAAATACTTGGTACTCAGGCTCAATGCCTGGATTATATAGAAGAAGTATGGACCGACATGCGCCCATTAAGTATTCGGAATATGGATTTACCTAATGACACGGAATATAATGTAGTCATCAATCATGAAGAGCAGTATTCAATCTGGCCAGTAAAGAAAGCCTTACCGAAAAACTTGAAACCAACAAAAATGAATGGGACACTTAACTCTTGCATGAAATACATTAAAAGAACATGGACTGATATGCGCCCATTAAGTGTCCGGAAAGAAATCGAAAAAGGATAATACCGATGAACAACATTACCTCCCCCACTTCTATAAATAACCGACTGGTCTGTAGCATGACTGACTGTTCCGAAGGATTAAAGCCAGAGGCTTTAAAAGGAGGGAACCTGCCTGCCGGCAGGCAGGCCGCAAGCATACCT